>JACZYS010000040.1:0-1278 GCA_022570975.1 Candidatus Zixiibacteriota bacterium
AGGGGCTGACCATCTGCACCGGTGCAGTTGGCCATATCTCCAATTACAAAAATATTGGGGTGACCAGAAAGAGATAAATCTTCTTCAACATTCAGCCTGCCCCATTCATCAAGAGTTAGACCGGTAGATCGGGCAAGTTTTTCCGCAAAGGGATGGGCTCTTACCCCCGCCGCCCAGATGATATTATTGGCCAATATAATTTCATCAGTGCCGTTTATTCTTATAACAACCCGGGTGTTATCCAGACTGGTCACATACGATCCTGTTGCTACTTCTATATTCATGGAGTACAAAGTATCAAGAGTTTTTCTTGACAGTTTTTCCGGGTAGGTGGGTAGAACGTTTGGAGCGCCCTCTATTATTATGATTCTTGCAGAGGCCGACTGAATTTTTCTGAATTCATTCTTGAGCGTGTCGGTGGCAATCTCTTTTATGGCTCCGGCAAGTTCAATGCCGGTGGTGCCTCCGCCAACAATGGCAAAGGTCAGGTGGGCCTCAATCTTGGAAGAATCTGTTTCTCTTTCTGCGGTTTCAAAAGCACGAAGAATTTTGCCCCTGATGTTTAAAGCATCGGCTATTGTCTTGAGACCGGGGGCGTGTTTCTTCCAGCTGTCATTTCCAAAATAATGATTGACTGACCCGCAGCAGACAACCAGAGAGTCATATGTTATTACACCGTCTTTAAGTTGCAGGAGATTTTTTTCCGTATCAATATCGGTAACTTCTCCCAGAATTACATTTGTACTTTTTTGCTTGCGCAAAATATGTCTTAAAGGAGTGGCAATATCGGCAGGTGAAAGTCCACAGGTGGCAACCTGATACAGGAGTGGTTGAAAGAGGTGGTAGTTTTGTTTGTCTATAAGAGTTACATTAGCAGTGCTCTTCTTAAGATGCAATGCCGTATTGAGACCGGCGAAGCCTCCGCCAATTATTACAACCTGATGTTTGTTATCTGAAACCATTTGACAATTCCTTTATACTCGTTAAGATATAACCAAATTGCCAGGCATCAATGGATTACTTGCAATAGTAAGGCTGAAAATTATGAGGTCAGACCACTTCTTCCAAAACAGAGCTGATTGCCTTTACTTCATAGGCTATTTCTTTTTCCTGAGCCAGTGAAAGGGCGTCCTCTAAAATAGCTTTCCCCTCGTCTTCCAGCTTGAGGTCTTTGCTAAAATTCAGCAAGGCCTGCCCGAGCAGTCTCTTGGCATTAAGCACCAAAAGAGGGATGCCATGATTGCGTGCGTCCGCATATGCCTGACGAAGATTCTTGAT
>JACZYS010000040.1:1288-14601 GCA_022570975.1 Candidatus Zixiibacteriota bacterium
CTTCAGAGGCCAGACAGAAGGCATGATATGCCTGGGCTTTCAATAGATTTTCTTTATCATTTAATTCTTCGGCAACAGCGATGGCTCTTTGGGCGTTTTCGCGACATTGTTCATATTCTTCATCGTAGTAATGGAGTTCCGCGAGAAAACAAAAAGACTCGGCCACTTCTCTTTTTAAATTAGCTTCCACAGAAACTTTAAGCGCCTCTTCAAAATACTCTTTGGCCAGATGTGGCTGATTGCAGTAAAGATAGGCCATACCCAGATTCTGATTTGATTCTGTGATGATAAGCGGGAAATCCAGTTCTGTGGCAACTTTTAGCGTCTCTCTTGAGGTGGCAATGGAACGTTCATAATCTCCTGAATAGGTCAAAGAAACAGCCATGTTGTTCTGGGAAATGGCGTGGTCACCTTTGTCACCCAACTCAAGTTTTATAGCCGATGATTTTTCATATATCTCAATTGCTTTTTTATATTCCCCTTTGGTTTCATAAATCATGGCCATGTTGTTATATTCTCTGGCCTGACCGGGGAGGTCCCCAAGTGAATTATAAATTTTTAAAGATTTCCTGTAATTCTCAAGGGCTTCATCGGGGTTGCCCATAAGGTAGTGCATATTGCCGATAGAACCAATACAGCCTCCCTGAAGAGCAACGTTTTTATTTTTTTTGGCTATTACCAGAAGTTTTTGAAAAATTTCAAGAGCTTTTTTATTTTCGCCTTTTCTGGCCAAGACAACGGCGATATTTTTTTGTGCATCCAGGGCTTGATGTTCGTCATCCTGCAGTCTGTTTATCTCAAGCACTCTTTTGAACATCTTTAAGGCATCATCAAAGAGCGACCTTCTCTGGGCAATCACTATTAATGAGCCCAGTGCAGCTGCTTCGCCATCAAGGTCACCAGTCTCTCTTGAAATATCCAGTGCCTGATTACTATATTCTTTGGCTTCATCCCAGTTTGACTGTTTTTCATGTGATTTTGCCAGTAGTTTATATATTACCGCCTGGTCTGCTTTTTGGTGCTTCGTTCTGGCTTCTTCCAAAATTTCTTTTAATTCTTTGTTGGCCAGATCCCATTTACCTTTGTAAATATGAATTTCGGCAATTCCAATTCTGGCCGCCATCAGTGTTGATTCTAACTTGAAAGCCTGATTAAAAAGCCCCAATGCAACTTCCACATCAGAGCTGTCTTTTTTGGTTTCAAATGCAAATTTGCCCCTCAAGTAATATTCATAGGCTTGAGAATCTTGTGCTTCAGGCCGTCCTACCTGATTGATATCAATAACTCTGGTGGAGACATCAAAAGCCTGAATAATGCCACTGGCCAGCGACTGTTTTATTCTTGGGAGGTTGTCATAGGTTTCTTCCCATCGATCAGCCCAGAGGTTTTCATCGGTAGCTACATTTATAAGCTCTGCGGACACTCTGATAGAATCTTTTGATTTGTGGATGGAGCCGTCAAGAATCATTTCAACCTGCAGTATTTTTGCAATCTCTTCTAATTCTGCATCGGAATCCTTGAACTTGAGAATTTTTCTCATCGGGACAATCCTCAAACTGCCGACTCTGGTTAAATCAACAATTAAATCTTCGGTAATACCATAACTGAGGAATTCATCATCCTCTGAACCCAGGTTTTTGAGATATAGGACAGCCAAAGATTTGGCTTTTGCACCAATCATTGACCGCGTCTGTGTAATGAATGTAGGTGTATCTGTTGTTGATTGGAGAGCCTCCAGAGCAGATAACATTTCATCAATTTTCTGGTACCGAACGGCAGGGTCTTTGGCAATTGCCTTGTCTATAATATTCTGGATGGCAGGGGGAGCGGTATCGTTAAACTTTGTAATCGGGTCAGGAACATCATTGACCACGGCGTGAAGCATGGCCGGTACGTTTGCTCTTTTAAATGGGGAGTGTCCGGTTATCATTTCGTATAAGACAACTCCTACTGAAAAGATATCTGAACGGTTATCTGCTTCAACACCCTGACATTGCTCCGGAGACATATAACTGGCCGTGCCCATTACTGTTCCTGCTCTGGTGAGCTTGGGGTCATCGTCGGCTTTGGCCAGTCCAAAATCTAAGATTTTGGCATGACCGGAATTATTGACAATTACATTGTCCGGCTTAATATCTCTGTGAATTATACCCAGATCATGGGCAGCTTTGAGTCCGCTGCATATCTGGATAATTATTTTTATTGCATACTCAACGGAAAGAATTCCTTCGGATAGAATTTCTTTGAGCGACTTCCCCTGAAGATATTCCATGGCAATGTAGAGGCGGTCCTCAAATTTGGAAAAATCAAATACGGTTATAATATTTTGGTGATTTAAGGCCGCAGCAGACTGCGCCTCTCTTATGAATCTTTCTTTAAAAGCTTCATCCGATGCAAAGTGAGGCGGAAGAAATTTTAGGACTAGTCTTCTATTAAGCTTTGTATCCTGAGCAATGAAGACCTCACCCATCCCCCCGGCTCCGGCGGATGAAATAATCTCATAATGATCTATCTTCGTTCCGGGAGCTAAGACTATGAAAGACCGAGTTTTATCTCCCTCATCAAAATCTGCGACCAACTCAAGACTCCAAAATCAGAATTTATTATCGTTAGTATTTGTAGGCCATGAAAAGATAGTATGAGAATGACCAAAATGCAACGCAAATGGTTGAGATTCTAATCTCCAAACTCAAATTGCTAAGATGACCAATATTGCTCAAAGAGCTATAAGTTGCGTATTTAATACAATTTCCTTGACAATTTTCAAAATTTTGGTAAATTTTACTTAAACTTAACTAAATTAAACCAGCATTTCAATTGATATCAGTGCAATTGATTCTGGATCTGAGTTCAACAATTTTAATATTGTGTGGGGTTTGTTGATTGAAAACAATTAGGGCTTTCAAATCACTTTTCCTTTTCTGCTTAATCGGACTTAGTCACGCATCTGGGGCACAAGCACAGGGTTCAATCTCTGTTAATTCTGTTGATGGAGAAACTGCACCCGGATATCTTGTAACCGGTCAGCCTATCTCCTTCAATCTCAGATTCACAAATAACTCACCTGATAACATAGTTGGATCATTCAATGGATTCAGAATTTATTCCCCTGATGGTGCAAACTGGGTTACAACTGTTGGTACTAAGGAAGATGAGCTTACTTGGTTTTCATTTTATGATGGTGGTTTTTTTGTAAATGGTTTTAGCATAACAGGAATGGATGCAGACACAATTGGTTTTGGAGGCTTTCAACAGGATTCTTCAGGTGTACCTTCAGGGTATGATGATATCTTTGCACATATAACAATTGGTCCACTCAGTAGTGCCGATGACGGAAAGACCATATGTATAGATTCATCTTTCTACCGCCCGTCAAATGCCTGGGGTTGGGCCACAGATACTTCGATAATTTTCCCTGATTGGTCAGGCCCTCATTGTTTCACAATCTGTACGCGAGGTGTGACTCTTGACTTCCCTGCCGGCAGCAGACCCTCAATTCAGGAAGTTACCAGTTTCGACTGGAGCTCCAACTGTATGGGAAGTTTTTTTAAGATTGCCATGGCAAATGATACAGCCCTTACTGATATATTCTGGACGAGAGAACTAACTGCTACAACAGTAGAATATGATGGACCAATTCTAACACCCGAGCAGATCTATTACTGGTCAGTAAAAGAATATGAAAATGAAAACAGCAGTTTTGGACCTTATCATTCTTCTCACTCGTTTTTCCTGCTTGCGCCCCTTGATACTCTATTGGCACCAAATCTGATATTTCCCGGCGATGGTGATTCGATAGCCTTGCCGGAAACTTTCAGTTGGTCTCTTGTAACTGGAAACAAGAAATACCAGGTTAAAGTGTTAAACTCTGATAAGTCTAACGTTGTATTTAGCGGTGAAACAAACTCAGAAAACCTTTTCATGCCAGACCTGCCGGTTTTTGAACCTGACAGTACTTTTTTCTGGAGGGTAGCAGCCGTTGATTCCAGCAATTTCATCGGATTTTGGAGCACTGACTTTGAGTTTACTATAAAATCTATTGTTTTTCCTCCAAGTGCGCCAACCAACTTAAAACCGGACAGCACGGTTACCGGATTTATTGGTTTCAGCTGGGGCTTGGTAACTGGCGCAGGGAGCTATGACCTTCAGTTTTCGATCGACCCCGCATATGCAACTCCAGCCGGTACATTTTTGCTGGAAGGAATACCTGACACAACTCATACAATAAACAGATCAACTACTCAAACCACTTATTGGAGAGTGAGAGCTTGTAACTCAGCCGGATGCAGTGGATGGACAGACGGCACTGCCGTGGGTCCGGAATTGCTGGCTTGTTTAACAAATGCAGTAATTAATGTTAACTCTGACCAGTTTGACGTAGATGAAAACGATCTGCTTTCTTTAACAGCCACACTAGGTGGAAACTGTATAGATGGAGTTACCGGTAAATGGTTTGTTGACGCAGTTGAAGTATCATCATTTGCTTTTGATACATTAGACGTATCAGCAGTAGTCGCATCTCCAATATTGTCAACTGATGTTCCCGGAACATATTCCGTCCAGGTAATAGCTGTTGCCAATCTGGATACTGTTCTGTCTCAAATAGTTGACTACACTGTCAACGCTGTTGTGGAAAATCCGGCTTATCAATTGAAAATTTCAGCCTCAGAATCATCTGTCCCCACCAATGGAGGTGTCTCAGTTATTGAGGTGGAGGTACAGGACAATCTTGGCAATCGATTATATTCTGATGCAGGACGAACTATTGATTTTACACTGACAGGCACAGGCTCTCTTAACAGTACCACTGAGACTTCCTCTGACGGGCTGGTTTCGGTAGACTACACTTCCTCCACAACTGCAGAAACAATAAAAATACTCGCAGAATCATCAGGGCTGATAAGTGATTCGCTGGAAATTATAGTTTATCCAAATGATCTTATTTTGATGAAAGAGTATTTTCTGGCCTTGATGCCTGTTCTGGAAGATTTGAGACTTCACTTCATATCCGGAAATCCATCTTTGAGCAGCCAATATTCTACAACTCCAATTTATGATTTCTATAACAATAAGATTGACATAGGCTCACCCACAACAACCGACACCTCATCTTTTAGAAGATTACTTGCTTCTTTAGATATAGTTCTTCAGAATTATTACCATTCTACCTTCCAATTGCACCCTTATGACAATGACTTTACCAATACATATAGTCAGGAAGCGAACTGGAATGATAATGTTAAGAATTTGCAGCAACTCTTAACTCCGCTTCTTAACGTTAGTGAAATTGGATACTCGCTGCTTCATCAATTGCCTGATGTACAGATTGGCACATTGACTTTAGAAGATATTGCACGTGATAATCTTCGAAGTTTGAGTCAACGTGGCGGTAATTTGATAAATAATGTTGCTGCTTCCAAAGCATCGGAATTCAGCAGATTAGGCTTACAGAACATATATGAAAATGTATTAATCGACACAAAAGATTCTCTTGATGATGGTTCTTTACCATCCGACGTAATCAGCAATGAAGGAATCAGAAAAGCTGCAAGTGACCGGGCGCTTAGTGAATATGTCATAGCTTCTGATCCGGATTTGCTCAACCTTGTAACTCTTGCAGAAAATGGAACTTTCACCGGCGATTTCACAACCCTTATGGCAGAAGTCGCTGATATTCTGGCTATTTTTAAGGCAAACGGAGAAATTACATCATCCCAATTACAGAGTCTGGATTTAATTTCAGAGAGCAGCTATTACCTTGGATTGTTGAACTCTTTACCCCAAGACATAAGTCAACAGTTTGCTCTTGTTATAGATATTGGGAACCAAATCCTGCTTAATGAAAAATATTCCGATGCCCTTGAATTATCCACTGAATATGGTGGTAACCTGCAAATTGGATTAGCAGCCTTTGCGGAAAAACCGTTTGGCAATCCTGCAATTATTCCAATTGGAGAAACGGAAGAGTCTCTTCTAATATCTAACAAGCAAGCTCTCAAGCATTTCACGTTAACTCCTGTAGATAAAGAGCTCCATGCTTCCCGTCTTGCAGCAGTAAAGATTGAAATTGATAATTATGAAATTCTAGTTAGAGGAGGCACTACCCTTCTAAAGGCCGTACAGACCAGTGAAACAGTACCTGAGTTTGAGCAGCAAGCCATTACTGCGGTTACAGCAATTGTTGATTCAGACAATTCATTGACTCAGACATTCACAAATTTGCAAGGAACCATTTATTCTATTTCATACACTGCTTCATCCACTGTGCCTGAATTCGAAAGTTCATATAATTCAATGAGTTCAAGTTTAAGCAGTTCTGCGCAAGTTCGCGATCTATTCAATTTCTATATGACATTTGCTTTTGCCGATACTTCTAATGCAGAAGCTGTAGACCTGGCAATAAGCTATGGCAATTTAGCGCTTGCAACAACTGAGAATTCTGAAGATGAAATTAGCTCACTGTTCTCGACCACTTTCTCAGTATCAGCCGCTCCTGCGGTAATGGTTTCTTCAGTAGAATATACCGTTCCGGAATTTGATACTCCGCCACCATTAGGACCATCCCTATTTTCACCGTCTGGACTAGATACCGCATTCGTAATCTCATTCTGGGTGCTAAACAATGGTTCAGGAAATGCAGAGAACGGATTTGTTAAAGCAATTTCGGATAAACAAACTACTCTTTCTATAGCAGATTCTTCAATTGATATCGGCACGCTTGCAGCGGGAGACAGCGTTCTTGTTGAATTTGAAGCCGTTTTTGACCCCGACGCTATTGACTTTGAAAAAGGATATGCCTGGTCAGTTATCAACGTAGTTCCTGTGTTATCAAACGGTATTTCCGTACCGACCACTTTGGTCATTGACATAATTCTTGGGTGCTGCGATAAACCGGGCGATTTCACCGGCGACGGTCAATTAAATATTGTTGACTTGACTTCTACAGTCAGCTGGTTGTTCAAAGACGGAGCGGGACCGGCCTGTCCAGAGGATGCCGATGTTAATGATGATTGCGCTTTGAATATCCAGGATCTGACTTACAGAGTTAACTTCTTTTTCAAGGGCGGAGCAGCTTTGAAATGCGGTTGCGTTGGCTTGGGACTATAATCTCATTATATTGACGCACTGAAACATATAATCTGATCACCGGCTTGTTCATATATTTCAAGTATTTCCTACTTTTATTTGAATTGACGAATTATGCTCAATTGACTAATTTATCAACTGAAGAGAAGTAACGCGTTTGGTTAATTCTCTTTTTTTGAAATTGAACTTTGACCAGGAAACATTAGAATATTTAGAGTTATGAAATATCTACAAAACTTTCTCAGAATTATGACAATCTGTCTTCTACTTATCCTTATCAGCTATGATTATGCTCATTCTTACATTGACCCGTCAACGGGAAGTTATATTATTCAGATCATGATCGCCGGACTTCTTGGTGCCCTTTATGCTTTAAAATCTTACTGGAGACAGATTAAAGCTTTTTTCAGCAAGAAAAGTGAAGAGACAAAGGAGGACTCAAATTAAATGGGCGGTGCAGAAATTCATGCAAGCTCGTTTCGTGACCCCAGCGGATTCATTTATAAAAAAGACGGCAAACTCTTTCGACAGATAAATAAATCTTATCAAGAAAATTTTGACCATTTCATCTCTTCCGGTCTATACCAAAAATTGCTGAAAAAACAACTCATTATTCCTCATACGGAAGTTGCTCTTGATAATGCCTTTGATAACAGAGCATACAAAATAATTGAGCCGGATGAAATTGGTTTTATTTCTTATCCTTATGAATTTTCTTTCAGTCAGCTTAAAGACACTGCTTTAGCAACTTTGAAAATACAAAAAGAAGCAATAAACAAAGGAATGACCCTCAAGGACGCATCTTCATATAATATACAATTTCACCATGGAAATCATTTGTTAATTGATACATTATCGTTTGAGATATACAAGGAGGGAGCTCCCTGGGTGGCCTATCGCCAGTTTTGCCAGCATTTCCTGGCCCCCCTGGTATTGATAAAATATAAAGATGTCAGACTTATAAATTTGATGAGGGTGCACATTGACGGTATCCCGCTTGATCTTGCATCTGAGCTGCTTCCAAGAAGAAGCTACCTTAGCTTTGCAGTCTTAAGTCATATCCATCTTCATGCTATGAGCCAGAAAAAGTATGAAAGCAGACCCGAGACTAAAGTAGGGAAAAATATGTCAAGACAGGCAATGCTTGGCCTGATTGATAATCTTGAATCATTTATTGCAAAATTAAACTGGAAAACAGGTTCTACCGAGTGGGGAGAATATTATGAGGAGACAAACTATTCCGAAGATTCAATGAAGCATAAGTTAGAACTTGTAAAAGAATTCCTTGAATCTGCAAAACCTGTGAAGCTCTGGGATATGGGAGCCAACCGAGGACTATTCAGCAGGGTGGCATCAGAGATGGGGATTTTTACCGTCTCATTTGATATTGATTATCTGGCTGTAGAAAAAAATTATCTGGAAGTAAAAAACAAAAAAGAGACAAATCTTTTGCCGCTTCATTTGGACCTGACTAACCCCAGTCCCTCAATAGGCTGGGCCAACAATGAGCGCATGTCTCTTCTTGAGCGGGCCAATTGTGACTTGGTCATGGCTCTGGCTTTAATACATCATCTGGCCATTTCAAACAACCTGCCGCTTGATAAGATAGCCTCATTTTTTGCTTCCATTTCTGATTCACTGATTATTGAGTTTGTTCCAAAATCTGATTCTCAGGTAAAACGGCTGCTGTTTAGTCGGGAAGATATTTTTGACAACTATGATATCCGAAATTTTGAAATTCAATTTGAAACTCATTTTAAAATAATTCGAAAAGAGAATGTAAAAAACTCTGAACGCACTTTGTATCTAATGAGAAAGAAAGAGAGCTAAAAAAAAGGTGTTGAAAAGAACTTTTATACATCCAATTTTATTTGCTCTGTTCCCGGTATTATTTTTGTATGCTCAAAACGCTACTGAGATGCGTATCGGCGAAATTTTTCTGCCAATTTTTCTGGCTGCAATATTGGCAGCTCTCATTTATTTTGGACTTAGATTCGTAGTAAGGGAACCAGACAAAAGAGCCATGTTGAGCAGTCTCATACTGCTTTCATTTTTTTCCTATGGACATTTTATAAGTTTCCTGGATAAATCTGATTTTATCAGACACAACCATCACCTCGCTTCATATTTGTTTGTCATTTTACTTGCGACTTTATCTTATGGTCTCATCAAGTTTCTTAGAAAAAGAAAAAAAAAGCTTGTGGGGGTTACTGTTTTTCTAAACCGGACAGCCCTGATACTGGTTTTGATTCAACTGGCAGTGGCAGCAACCACTATATTTGGCAGAGACAATATATCCAAGACAGATTTAGAGTTAAGCACAGAATTTACCGCTTCAGAAAATCTGCCGGATATTTATTATATCATATTGGATGGCTACGGAAGAGCGGATATTTTAAAAGAACAATACAACTATGACAATAGCGAGTTTCTTAACGGATTAAAAGAGCTTGGCTTTTTCATTGCCGACAGCAGTTACTCAAATTATTGTGCAACGGTTCAATCATTGGCATCTTCTTTAAATTTTGATTACCTGCATACATTGGCAAAATTTGACAGTGAAGCATTTGACCGCACCCCGCTTTCAAAAATGATGATCAACAACCGTCTTTTTCCTTTTCTTAAGAAATTTGGTTACAAGTCTGTTTCTTTTGAATCCGGACACACACCGGCACATCTCGACAAGGTTGATTATTACTTTCACCCCGGCGCAACTTTGAGTGAATTTCAAAACATTTTGATAAACACAACTCCGATATTCCACTTGCTTAATATAAGCAGATCTCAATTTGCCATGCACCGCACCAGAATTTCTTACTTAATTGACAAGATTCCTGATCTTAACTACATAAGCTCTCCCAAAATTGTATTCGGGCATTTGATATCCCCCCATCCTCCTTTTGTCTTCGGCGAAAACGGAGAACCAAAACAGCGCAGCTGGCCATTTGCTTTTTCCGATGGAGACCATTATACCATTCAGGGAGGAACCAAAGAAGAATACATTAGCGGATACAGAGGTCAGCTCAAATATATTTCTAAACAGATTCTCTCTATGATTAAAAAGATTATTGCAAACTCAGAAAACGACCCGATAATCATTATTCAGGGTGACCATGGACCCGGCTCTGAATTATTCTGGCAGAGTTTACCGAATACAAATATCAAAGAACGATTTTCTATTTTGAATGCCTATTACCTTCCCGGGTTAAAAAATAAAGAACTTCTTACCGCTGACCTGTCTCCGGTTAACAGTTTCAGGCTGATCTTAAGAGAATACTTCCGGGCCGATTTGGAGCTTTTGGATAATCATCAATACTTTACAACCCGCACCAGACCCTATAAATTTTTGGAAGTTACCAGAGAGCTTCCTTGACTTAACTGAAATTGTGAATTCAAATTTCTTGTAAAACACAAAGATAGGATATGAGTAATAATAATAGATGCGGCGCATCTTTGAAAGGCAACCTACCAGCTCCCTCCACCGCCGCCGCCGCCGCCACCGGAAAACCCGCCAGAGCCGCTTGAAAGACCGCTCCCTCTTGGAGCAGTGAACATGGCGCTTCCCAAACTTGAAGTTGCAACTGACATTGTATCTGCAAATACAGAGGTATTAAAAATTCTCATGCCTCCGGTTGATACGTACCATTTGGGCGGTTCATCAATAAGACCGGCAAACATATCTGACCAGTGCTTAACAACTCCCAGGGCAATAGCATAGGGCATATATTCGTAGTAAATGTCTTTTCCCATTCGCTCAAGCATATCTTTATCGGTTCTGAGCATAAACTCCTGAAATCCCAGAATATTTGATTTTGTTACTGAGCCCAATCTGGTTTTGGATGGCATAAACTTGGAAAAGAAAATAATTATTCCACCGGAGAGCAGACCACAGAATACAGGTTTAATAGTTGAGCCATCCGACAAAAACATAAGCAGCATAGACATTGCCACCATTACAATAAAACCAGTTTGGGCATATTTTGTTCTGATCTGAGCTGGGTCAATTGAGAAGAAACCCTTTAATATTAATTGCTGATAAATTGTATCTCTTAAGCCGGGGATTTTAGTATAGAACTTTTCTTTTAGCTCTGAATTAGTGGTCAAATCTTCACCGGCAGTAAAAACCGCACCCATCAGCTCTTTTTCAAACATTGTCAAATCGTCATCCGATTCCTTAAGTTTTTTTAGCTTTATTGAGGGTGCACCCCAGGAAAGAAATGAACTTTCCTGTTCAATCTCCTTAATCTCTATATAGCCTTTTACAGCAAGACCAATAATACTTGCCGTAAAATCTCTCTGGTCAAGAGTCTCATCAAGCAACGTGCCGACCTCAGCAGGTGTCAAAATATAATCATTAATTTCCGGGGGCCGGTAATTTACGGTTAACGATTTCTTGATTTGGGGATCCCTCCCCCTCCGGTGCCAGAGGGAAAACATATAGATAAAAATTGCAAAGGGAACAAAGAAAACCCAGTTTTCGGCAAGATTCAATAACCAGAAAAACTGCTGCGTGGCTGAAGGCTGTCTAACAATTCCCTTGTCCCATCCGAAGGCAACCGTAAAACCCTCGCCAAAATTCAGAGTCCTATTTACAATAAACCTCATTCCATCATCTGTTTCAAAAGACTCACACGCTGACGCCAATGACCCATAATCCCCGGTGTAACAGGAACCCTGAACAGTGGTGCTTTTCTTGTTTGCTCTTAAATGAATATTTGCCGTAACATCATGAATAACAGAGCGCCAATGATTGCCGGTAACGTTCCAGTATAATTCATCATGATCTTCAAAATACAAGAGAGCGTTTTCAACCTGGTAGCGGATAACATAAACTTGTCTGCCGATGACATACTTTTCAGCATCGCCTATTCTTATATTGATTACATTACCGTCTTTACTGCTTTTAAACTTTCTTATCGTTCCTTTCTCATCAGTAACCGATCTCACCTTAACCGGCATAATCTTACTGTCACCAAGTTCATCCACATACCTAAAAGGAATCTCCCTGTATAGGCCATGCTTGTAAGAATGGAAGTCGACATGAATGGTTTCTGTAACTTCAATCAGACCGTTTTCAAATATTGATATATCAGCATGATATGACTCAATTACAAACTGTTGGGCAGAAGCAACAGGTATAACTACGAATAATAAAAGTATTACCGTTAACAGAGTTTTAAATTTCATAATTTTGTTCAGGAAAAATCCGGACGGATTGGTTGCCGCTGTTCCGGTGAATCAAGTTCAAAAAATTCTTCCGGCTTGAACCCAAAATTTGATGCAATCAATACCGAAGGAAAAGTCTCCGTTGAAGTATTATAATCTCTTACCACGGCATTGTAATATCTACGGGCTGATTCAATATCATCTTCGATTGCCTTAAACTGTTTTTGAAGACTCATGAAATTTTCATTTGCCTTTAATTCCGGATACGCTTCTGCCACCGCAAAAAGTGATTTCAAAGTTTCTCTGAAAACATTTTCTGATCTGCCTTTTTCTCCCGGAGTCCCGGACTGCATTGCCTGAGAGCGGGCCGTGGCAACTTTATCAAAAACTTCGCTTTCATGTTTGGCATAGGCCTTGACTGTTTCAACTAAGGCCGGTACCAAATTGAATCTTTTTTTCAGTTGAACATCAATATCAGACCATGATGACCTGACACTGTTGCGAAGGGTTACTAACTTATTGTACATAAAAATTATGCCGGCAATAATTGCGACAACTATTCCAATAAATATCATCATTTCCATTTCAATCCTCCTTGTAAAACTTACTGTAGATTATGGCGACCAGATGCTTCAATCAACAAATGTTTGTCAATTGAATCGGTATAAATTGTAGTATCTGTATTAAATACTTGCTAATCCAACGGTTATTCAACTATTCCTCAAATCTGCTGTAACCTTTTATCCCTTTTATGGTTATGATTTAGTTCCATCCAACTATCTACCTTCTTTCTTCGAAAAGAATAAACAGCATTTAAATTGAACTTATTGTCTAAAATTGTTTATACTATTTGAAATGGTAGAAAAGTAACTGATTTAAAAAACGAGGAACTATGAAATTTTCCAAATTACTCTTGATGATGACATTACTAATTGCCCCAATTGTGATGCAACTCGCTGGATGTACTCCAAAGCAAAAGGTGACTGCCGAAATTTCATCTAACAATTCAAATCAAACTACTATTGCTGATATAAAAACAACAACCAGAAAATACGAAGTTT
>JACZYS010000236.1:0-739 GCA_022570975.1 Candidatus Zixiibacteriota bacterium
GTGAAACTAAGAAACGAACTGTCAATTAAACAAGGCCACAAAAATTTCTTTGAGTTCAGTTTTGACCAGAACAATATTGATATAAAAAATTACCTCGGTCTCTTAGACAGGCTCAGGAACTCATCTGAGAAACCATACAAAAACATTCTGAAATTAATCAAAAACAGACTCAATATTAACAAGTTGGAGTTGTGGGATTTGGCCTACGCCTATAATAATATTAACAGTTCGGTAAATGCCTTTTTCCCGGTTGATTCACAGTTCTCTTATTTGAAAAAGAGTCTGGGAGATATCGGTTTTGATATTGATAATCTCCCTATCTACTTTGACTTAAAAACAAGAAGTAACAAATCAGAATTTGCCTATGCCTTTACAATCAGAGCACCGGATGATATGCGGGTACTGGCAAACCTGTCACCGGGTATACTCAGCACGGCAACTTTATTTCATGAAGTCGGACACGTTATCCATTCGGCCTTTATCTCGCAGGAGAGACAACTGTTCAATCGGAATATCGACGGTATCTGGGCCGAAGGAATG
This sequence comes from Candidatus Zixiibacteriota bacterium, assembly GCA_022570975.1. Taxonomy (GTDB): domain Bacteria; phylum Zixibacteria; class MSB-5A5; order GN15; family FEB-12; genus JACZYS01. The sequence continues at coordinate 541 of JACZYS010000236.1, forward strand.
GCGCAGATTTTTGCGGCCATGCTCTATGAGCCGGAATGGTTCAGAAAATATACAACTATCCCGGAACCGGTTGTCTACAGCTTCCTTAAAGCTAAACAGGAAAAAGATATTATTTATTTGCGACATACATTACTGAGACTCGTTTTTGAATATGAAATATACAAGAACGATAACAGAGACATAAATTCTCTTTACTGGG
>JACZYS010000236.1:749-3021 GCA_022570975.1 Candidatus Zixiibacteriota bacterium
TGCTTCCCAGCCATGAAAATTTGAAACCGTGGGCATCTGTCATTCACTATACCACCCATCCGATTTATCTTCAGAATTATCTCTATGCTGATATGATTACGGCTCAGACAATTGACTATTTAAAAGCGAAAAACAAATCCATCTTAGATGAGAATCTGACCCGATCGTTTTTGATCCAGAACTACTTTAGATATGGCAGCAGGAATGACTGGAGAGAACTGCTTGAAAGAGGCACCGAGTCATCCCTTACAAGTGATGCTCTTACGAGAAGACTGGGTCTCGATTGATATTTTCTTTTTCTGCTATTTTGTGATTTGCAATTACATCCTCACTTCTTTACATTGTCTCACTGATAAACTATAAATAATGACCATGCAAAAGAAAAACAACATAACCGAAGGTCCCATTTCAAAAACAGTAATCTCTCTGGCCTGGCCGGTGGTTGTGGGTATGTTTATGGAGTTCGCCCTATTGACTACAGATTATTACTGGGTAGGGAAACTGGGAGCCTTTGCTCAGGATGCGGTTACATCATCGATGGTTATGATCTGGACTATTATGGCCTCCACATCAATCGTCGGTATCGGAAGCACGGCCATTGTGGCTCGATATATCGGAGCAAAAGAATTCAAGAAAGCAAATTACTTCATCAATCAAGCTGCTTATCTGGCCATTGGAGCTGGTTTGCTGGTTTCTGTTATCGGTTACATTTTTTCTCCCCGCCTCTTAGTTTTCATGGGCAGCAGTGAGCAAACACTGGCCCACGCCATACCATATATAAGAGTCTTTTTTATCTCTTCGGTTCTTGTTTTCATCAATGAAACTACCTATGCAATTTTCCGCGCCTCCGGTAACACAAAAACCCCGACCATAGTTGGAATAACAGTGGTTTTGCTCAATATGGTACTTGATCCTCTTTTGATTTTTGGATACGGTATTGTTCCTCCTCTCGGTGTCATGGGAGCCAGCATTGCGTCTGCAATCGCAATGTTTATCGGGATGACAATGATTATCTCAAGTCTTTATAAAGATAAACTCTCGTATCAGATTGACCGGCTTTTCTCACATGCGGCATCTGTCAAAGATATGATAAAAATCGGCAAAATTGGTTTCCCCATGTTTACCCAGCAATTAACTTTTATTTCAGTTTACTGGTTCTTAATCAAAATTGTCCACACTTATGGAGAGACCGCGGCGGCGGGAATGGGTATTGGCAACCGCATGGAATCTTTTTCATACCTGACCTGTTTTGGATTTTCTCTTGCGGCCTCAACAATGGTGGGACAAAACCTTGGGGCCAACAAACCCGAAAGAGCCGCAAAATGTGCCTGGATTACTATTGGACTGGCCGTTGGACTGACTTCAATTATATCTGTCATATTTTTGACTATACCGGAACATATTGCCATGATATTTTCTGATGATCCGGTGGTAATTCAAATTGCTTCCGATTATCTCATAATTTTGGGTTACTCTCAAATTTTTATGGCCATAGAGATAGTCCTGGAAGGCTCATTCTCCGGAGCCGGAAATACAATTCCACCGATGGTGGTAATGATCCCCGGAGCTGTTATCAGAATACCCCTCGCTTATTATCTTTGTTTTGACCTCAACTGGGGGATTAACGGTGTCTGGTGGACACTCACATTTACCACCGTAATCAAAGCTATGGTACTTGCTTATTGGTTCAAAAGAGGTCACTGGAAACATAAAGAGCTCTGATATTTATTGATTAGCTCATAAAATTTTTCTTTATTTGAAATAGAAGATAAAGGAAAATATGTTGAAATATATCAAATTTATAAACAGAACAGATAACTCTATCTGCTTCGGTAAAACAGATTTAGATAAAATACAAATTCTTTCAAACCGACCCTGGGAAAGTTATGAAATAACAGGGGAGATAAAGTATGACGATTCTATCATATTAAAAGCTCCCGTTGAACCGTCGAAAATTATTTGTGTCGGTTTGAACTATCAGGCCCACGTTGAGGCTTCACACACAGCCGATGAAGCGCCGTCTCAACCGCTTCTGTTCTTCAAACCGCCATCTTCAATCATTGGCCCTAATGAAGAAATTATTCTGCCGGAAGTTTCACAGAGAGTGGATTACGAAGCCGAGCTTGGGGTTGTTATAGGTAAGCAGGGAAAAGATATCCCCCAAGCTGAGGCCGATGATCATATTTTCGGATTTACCTGCGTCAATGATGTCACCGCCAGAGACCTTCAGAAAAAAGATAGACAGTGGGCGAGAGCCAAAGGGTTTGACAGT
>JACZYS010000237.1 GCA_022570975.1 Candidatus Zixiibacteriota bacterium
GGTGCTTGAAGTTAACAGAGCCGAATTGAAACCAAGTTTTTCAATTGTTTCCTTCCAATTCCTATAATGCTGTTCGGCCAACATTTCTGTGGGGACCATAAAGGCTGTCTGCAGATTATTTTCTGCCACAAAGATTGAGGCGGCAATAGCAACAACTGTTTTGCCGCTCCCCACATCACCTTGAAGCATTCTGAACATCGGCTGTTGTTTTTTTAGGTCGGATAAAATGTCATCTATTGATCTTGTTTGTCCTCTGGTCAGTTTGAAATTCAACTGAGAAATTAGTTCATTGGTCTTTTTGGACTTAGAATAATTATGCTGCTTGATTAGTTTGGTTCGCGTGGCTTTGCTTTCATAAACCATGAACTGAAATTTCAATATTTCATCAAGGGCCAGTCTCCTCCGGCTGGACTCTATCATTTCAAATGATTCAGGATAGTGGATATTCCTGAGCGACTCATTCAGGTCTATAATACCAAAGTCTGATAACACATTGTGAGATAAGTAATCAGCGACTTCCTCTTTTAAATTATCAAAGATGTTACTGGTGACTTTTCTCATCCCGCGTGAATTAAGACTTACCTTATTTAATTCTTTAATTTGCGGATAAACCGGAATGATGCGGCCGGAGTGGATGAGGCGGTCAGTGTCATCTTCCAGCCTCTCCAGTTCCGGGTGGATTATCTGGTAACCCCTATAAAACGTGACCCGTCCGCTGACGGCAAAAATCTGCCCCTTCTTGAAAAGCCTTTCCCAGAATCTCATTGAATGAAACCAGAGCAAAGTTATGGCTCCGCTGTCATCATCCAATACAACTTCGTATCTGCGACCTCTGCCATAGAGCAGACCGTGAGCTTTTACCTGTCCGATAATTGTGGCCGTCTCACCGATTTTGAGTTGATCTATCTTCGAAATAGAGCTGCGGTCCAAATATTTTCGGGGGAGATAGTAAAGCAAGTCTGAGACTTGGTGATAGCCAAATCCTGCCAGCACTTCGGCTTTTCTTGGCCCTACTCCTTTGACGAACTGAAGCGGAGAGTTTAGTTTTAGGTCGCTCATGGCTATAAACTGAATAACTAAACCGGTTTAGTCAATCATAAATCTTTTTGATGCTGTAAAATGACGGGATATGGGATATTTACAAATTGGGCCTAATTAGTTATAATGTTTTTGGAAGAGGATGTCGTCTGGTGGCGACCCCGGTCTTCAAAGCCGTGTGGGGGGATTTACGTTCCCCGGTGGGTTCGATCCCCACCCCTTCCGCTTTTTAAATAATATTTTGAATGCAATTTACATTAAAGATTAATTGAATTTCCAGAAGCACTGGAGTCCTACCTACAAATTGCCCCAAATGAGAACTGTGTCATTGCGAACTTTGTGAAGCAATCCGATTTCGATTTTTACAAGACAAAGCCAGAACGGATTGCCGTGTTGCACAGCTCCTCGCAATGACTTATCCCCAAGACTGGATTCCCGACTGCTCGGGAATGACATTAGAGAAAAGAGACTCATGAACCTTACACCGATTGGACGGGCATTTTTTGGGGGTCGTTGATTAAGATGTTTTCTTTTATTGTGTAAGCCTCAGCGTATTCTACAACAACCAGATGACCAATAGCTCGCATGCGAGTTTTCATCAGATTTACTATGTCAAACCCCGGTTGAAAAACGTGTTTGGTTGTCACCGGATTGCCGAACTGTGAATGATAGGCCATGACCGCTTCAATCTTCTGTTCATACTCATCAGAGACATCGACCATAAAAGAATAATCAGTGTTACGATAATACGAGACATAAATTATCTTACGCGGACGAAACGGCTCACCTTCTATATCTATTTTTTTGAGTCCGGCCAGAAAGCAGGCATCATACCCAAGTTTACTGCAGGCCACATGGTCAGGGTGGCGCTGCTCCCAGTGGGGAAGAATGACCAGCTCCGGTTGGGTGGCTCTGATGACAGCAGCGATTTTTAGTTTGTTCTCCTGATTGTATTCAATTGCTGAATCCGGCAGTTTAAGATTTTGGCGAAAGCTAAGTCCCATTACTTTTGCTGCCCGGTCTGCCTCCGCTGCCCGGTCGTTTTCATCGCCTAATGTGCCCATCTCCCCCTGAGTCAAATCCAGAGCGCCGGTTGCTCTTCCCTGTTTGACCATCTTTATCATCAGCCCGCCGCAGGTGATTTCTATATCATCGGGGTGGGCAGCAATGGCCAGCATGTCCAGTTTTGTTGATTCAGCCATTTAGAACTTTCTCGTAATGTGTCTCATATTGGGTAACAATTTTATCTGTTGAAAATCTTTTGAGAGCCGACTCAGCCGCATTTTTTTTGAATTTCAGCAGTTTGCTTTCATCTTCCAAAAGCTCAATCCCTTTTTGAGCCATGCTGGTGGTGTCACCAACATCCAAAAGAAACCCGTTATGGGAATCATCGACTACTTCCACCAGTCCGGTACCGGAAGTGCCAATTACCGGAACTCCGCAAGCGAGTGCCTCAAGGGCGGCCAGACCAAAAGATTCTTCTTCTGAAGGAATCAAGAACAAATCACCACAAGGTAGAACCGCTTCCACTCTGTTCTGGTTACCCAAGAATATGACCTTGTCTACCAGATTCTTTTTCTTTATCTGTCTTCGGGTCAAAATTGTGTCGGGACCTTCGCCGATTAAAAGAAGTTTTGCAGGCAGTTTCTTGTTTATCTTTTCAAATATTTCAATAACGTCCATAGTTCTTTTTACCGGACGAAAATTGGAGACATGAATAATCAGGAATTCATCGTCGGCGGCAAAGACGTAAACCGTTCCGCTTTCCGTAACGGCGACGTCGACGGGTTGGCCAAGCAGGGCGTCAAAGTTTCGCCCGGACTGGCCGGCAACGTCAAATACACGTCGGGAACCGGAGCCCAGCGCAAAAAGAAGACGGCCAAAAAGAAGCGGGCCATCGGCCGCAAGAAGGGGGCGAAGCGAACGGTGAGGCGGA
>JACZYS010000238.1 GCA_022570975.1 Candidatus Zixiibacteriota bacterium
AAAAATACGAATGATATGATAGATACTTATGAGAAAAAGATATAAAGTTATATACAAATAACTAGTACGGGAATATTCAATGTTACAGTAAACAAGTATGAATTATAAACAACTATTTGTCAAGTACCAACCGCTTGTTATAATTAATAAATATATGAAACAATTAAAACTTTTTTATTCTGGGAAGGAAAACTTATCAAATTTAGATTTCCGACCAATTACAATTCCACTCTTGGAAAATATATTACCTGGTATTAAAAGAATCTTTTGTACTTTTTCTTTATTAACAATTTCTTTTCCACGCAAGCCTAACGAATTTATCCGGTAGCTGATTTTGCTGTACTGGGCCGAGCTTATTTCAGAATTTTCTCTGAATTTCCAAAAAAGCTCAGAATCAAGTTTATAAACCTCCGGAAAATTAATATCCCTGTTTATCGGGAAAAAAGGATTATCATTTGTGCTTTCAATTTTAGCAAAAGAGAGAAGAATTTCAGCTAACAACAGAAAAATAAAGAATGCTCCAAGCGAAACGACCAATTTTGCCGCCCGGCTATATTCTTTTCTTATATCAGTCATAGGAAGCTTCTATCTTAAAGTTTTCAGTAAGATGGTCATTTGAGGCCTTACTAATGACAACATCCTCCATCATTAAAAAATCGATTTCACTTGAAAAGAAAGTATTTAAAGCATCAACGGGGCTGTTGACAAGAGGATGCCCTCGCAGATTAAATGAAGTATTCAAGAGTACGGGAAGAGAAGTTAATTGCTCAAATTTTATCAAGAGCATATAAAAGGACGGATTATCTTCTTGTTTCACCGTTTGAACTCTGGCCGAACCATCAATATGGGTAACAGCTTTTAGCAATTTCCTCTTTTCATTTTTAATTTGATAGTTGAACAACATATATGGAGACTCACCATCTATGTGAAAATATTTCTGAGCATCTTTCTGAGTGACCGCCGGAGCAAAAGGTCTAAATTTTTCTCTGAATTTTACGGCAGAATTAATTTTATCTTTCATCATTTCACTTCGGGGGTCAGCAACGATTGAGCGAAAACCAAGTGCTCTGGGGCCAAATTCCGCAGAGCCCAAAAAAATGGCAGCAATATTTCCATTTGCAAGGGACTCGGCAAGAAACTCCATCTTCAATTCTTCACTTGTAAATTGATTATAAACAATTTTCTTTTCATCAAGTAAATTCTTAATTTCAGAGTCTTTGTAACTTGGTCCCAACTTAAAGAAGGGCTGGTTCTGTTTATCTTTTTTGCTCAGCTCATACCAGAGATAAAGTGCTGCACCAACAGCACCGCCGGCATCACCGGAGGCCGGCTGAACATATATTTTTTCAAAAATCTTTTTTTCTTTAAGTAATCCGTTGGCGCGGCAGTTAAGCCCAACTCCGCCTGAAAGGCACAGATTTTTTTCACCGGTCATTGTTTTTACATGACTTGCCATTCTGATAATAATTTTTTCAGTTACTTCCTGCAGGGAGGCAGCAAGGTCTTGGTGGAATTGAGTTATTTCGGATTCTTCTTCCCTTCTTTTATGTCCAAAGAGTTTTTCTATTTTCTTGCCGGTCATAGTCAGGCCAAAATGAAATTTGAAATATTTTAAATTGAGATGAATTGAGCCATCTTCATATATCTTGACCAGCTCTTTTTCTATCAACTCAGTATATTTTGGCCTCCCGTAAGGAGCCAGCCCCATCACTTTGTATTCTGCAGAATTTACTTTGAAGCCCAGAAAATATGTAATTGATGAATACAAAAGTCCCACCGAATGAGGGTAATTGAGCTGTTTACATAATTCAATTTTATTGTTGTTACCTTTTCCCCAGGCGGCAGTTGCCCATTCTCCAACCCCGTCAATAGTTAAAATTGCAGACTTGTCAAAGGGCGAACAGAAAAATGCTCCGGCAGCGTGAGATAAATGATGAGAAAGAAACAAAACCCGGCCATCATAGCTGAGCTCTTTACAAATTATCTTTTCTATCCAGAGTTTTTTTCTCAGCCAAACCGGAAGTGCCTTAATAAAGGCTTTATAAGACCTAAAAGGTGAAGCCAGATATCCGGTTATAATCCGATCAAATTTCCTTAACGGCTTGTCATAAAAAACAACATAATCAATATCAACAATAGAAACTTTGCCTCTATTCAAACAAAACGTAACAGCATCAAGAGGAAATTCTGAGTCATGTTTTATTCGGCTGAACCTTTCCTGTGAAGCAGCGGCTACAAGTTTTCCATCTATTACAAGAGCGGCAGCGGAATCATGATAAAAACAAGAGATTCCCAATATGTTCATTATCAGCTCTGCCTCTTTAATGATTTGAAATCCGAATGAGAAGTGTCAACGACCTCCCAATTGCTCTTCTCATTTTTTTTCTTTGAGCCGGATTTCAAGGGGTCATATCTGAACAATTTCAAAATAAGCCCAAAGGGCGCAAAAAACAAAAAGTAAAACAAGGTGAGCAGGACTAAGGTGTTAAACCGCCCAATAGCCATGGCTATTTTCTTCCAGTTATCCCAAATTTTCTTAAGATTTATCTTCATTACAATAATATCAGTATATTTTCGTTTACTTGGGAGAAGATAATATGTTACTTGGCGGAAAACCAGAAAGTTTATGATGGCCAACATATATTGTTAAAGAGCTCAAAAATATTAGTAACCGGAGCTTCCGGCTCACTCGGTTCCCAAATTGTTTATGAACTGCATAAACAGAAGGCAGAGCCAATCTGTCATGTCCGGGAAAAATCCGACACCCGATATATTGACAGTTTAAACCTCACCAAAAGAATCGCTGACTTACGAAACGAAAACCAGCTCAAAGAAATTGTCAAAGGGATAGATCACATCATTCATACTGCCGCCTGGGTAGATTTTAGAATGGATAGGGTCACCCAGTTCACCGGAATAAATGTTATGGGAGCTGTCAATTTGTATAAGTCTGCCTCTGAT
>JACZYS010000041.1 GCA_022570975.1 Candidatus Zixiibacteriota bacterium
TGAAAAAGAATAGCTTTTTCTCCTCGTATTAACACGAAGCCCTGTTATCCTTAACATAGTAGAAGGAACAGGGCTTTTTGGCATGCTTCCTCACTGTCTACTAAAAGCTTCACCCTTACATTATTTTATATCAACAGAAAATTGTTTAAAAGTTTATCTATGAAGCTGATATAAAATGGATACATAAAGCGTAATTTTGCCCGTCATCAGAAAACATTCAGTTAATCAATTTAGAAATCACTACACGCTTTAAAACTGTAAACCAATGCATATAACTTACTACGGACATTCATGCTTTGGAGCAGAAATAAATGGAAAGCATTTGCTCTTTGATCCTTTCATTTCACCCAATGAATTGGCAAAAGATATTGATATAGATGCTATCAAAGCAGATTTTATTTTGATATCTCACGGTCATGAAGACCATGTAGCAGATGCTGTAAGCATTGCCAAAAGAACAGGGGCGACAGTCATCTCAAATTACGAGATCATTACATGGTTTGGCAGTCAGGGTGTTGAGAACGGGCATCCGATGAACCATGGTGGTGACAAGGAATTTGATTTCGGAAAGGTGAAATACGTAAATGCCGTTCACTCCAGCGTGTTGCCCGATGGCACTTATGGAGGCAATCCGGGCGGATTTGTACTCCAAACATCTGAAGGTAATTTTTATTATGCGGGAGACACCGCACTGACTTATGACATGAAGCTGATAGGAGAATATGAGAATATTAGCTTCGCCATCCTGCCAATTGGCAATAATTTCACCATGGGCATTGATGATGCCGTCAAAGCCGTCGAATTCTTGAAGCCCAAAAAAGTTGTTCCCTGCCATTATAATACTTTCCCCATAATTGAACAGGATGCAAATCAGTTTGCAGATAAAGTGAAAGACTCAGAAGTCATCATAATGAATCCGGGAGATATGATTTCTCTGTGACTTTACAGATTTTTATCTACTTTCAAACCGGAACATTTTGTATAGAAGGGTATGAAGAAAAGTCGTAAAATTCTAATCCGCATTGTCATATCTCTGGTTACTCTGTTTGTTCTAGTTTTAGTTTTTCTCGCCATTTTTTTCCCGATGGATGAAATGCGATCATACGTTATATCAATGGGGGAAGAAAAACTTAACCGGAAAATTGAAATCGATGACATGACCCTTTCCATTTGGGGCGGATTTGGTGTCAGGCTGGTCAATTTTAAATTGAGTAATTCTTCTCCCGCAGACACTCTCTCACAGGGGAATCTGCTCGTTGCTGATGACATTGATTTGAAACTTTCTCTTTTACCGCTTTTAACCGGAAAATACAAAATTGACCGCTTGATAATAAACAATCCGGATATAGAGATGTTGATTGCTGAAGACGGAAGCTCAAATTTTGATTTTTCATCACCGGACAGTTCGACCGTAGAAGAAATTTCCCGGTTGCCAATCGAAGCCCAAGCGGCCGGAGTTGCAATTTCATTTGATAAATTTGAAATTTCAAATGGCAGAATATATTACAGCAACAGGCAAACGAAGAGTGAATTCTCTGTTTCAGGTTTGAATGTTGTTTCAACTTTGGATGATTTGGATAACAATGCTTACTCCTCCAGTGGAGAAATTCAAATCTCAGAGCTGTCTCAAAGCGACATCTCAATTCTCAAAACTATTCCATTAAGTCTTTCTTATGAAATGGAATTCCTGGTAAATGAACAGATCTTAAATATTAAAAAAGCTGAATTAACCTCCGGAACGGCCAAAATCGAGTTTGGCGGGAAATTAGTCCGCAAAAATAGAAACCTCACTGCCAACCTGCTGGCGGTGACAAAGAACACTAAGATTTCAGATATCCTCTTGCTTTTAAGTAATTCTTCTACGGAAAAACTAAAAGATTTTTCATTGACCGGTCTGGTCTCATCGGAAATAGATATAGAGTATGATGCCAACAATGTTATTCCGCTGAAATATGATGGAGAAATAAAGATTGTTTCGGTAATACTAAATCATAGAGAGCTCAAAGCCAGTCTGGACATTCCCGAGGTGTCGGTCATCATTGAAAATGATAACCTGCGGCTCAATTCCAGAAACGGACAATTTAACTATAAACCATTTGGATTCCATCTCTCAATAAGAGATTTCAAAAACCCAAAAGTGACCGGAGAAATTGCCGGAAACATTGACCTCATATTCATTGAACCGTTTTTGCCCCCATCCAATAATCATAAACTTTCCGGAGATGCATCTTTTGACCTAAAAATATCGGGCTCAGCCGGCAATCCGGCTGATCTCAATTATTACGGCAACGTTAATCTGTCTAATGGAAAATATAACTCAAAATTCCTTTTACAACCATTGCGTCTTGTGGAAGGCAGCTTTTATCTGGAAAAAAATCTGTTAAGAGTGGACTCTCTGACCATAAAAACGGATTCAAACCTGGTTAAATTTTCAGGAAGGATAAGCAATTTGTCAGATTATCTTATGGCCGATTCTTTCAGCCAGAGCGACAACCATTTTATTGTTGATGGAAACCTCAAAGGTAACTTGAAACTTGGCTCATTCTCATATCTCCTCCCTGATAAAGGAAATCCAAGATTGGACGGTGACTTAGATTTCGACATAGATATCTCCGGTAAATCAAGCATCCCAGAAAAAGTTATAAGAAACGGACGTATATCATTTTCAAACGTCAGCTACAACGATGACTTATTAAATGAACCGCTTAAAAAATTTGATGCTGAAATGACAATAACGCCGGATACTATCAACATCAAAAAAATGACGGCAATTTTTGCTTCCGGTGACCTTTCCTTTAACGGCAAGCTGGCCAATCCCTTTCCATATCTTTTGCCTTTTAGAGATATTGACCGCAGCAATATGCAGAAGCCTGATTTTTCATTTACCTTAAGCTCCCACCGGCTCGACATTGATAAGCTTTTTCCAGAAGCAGTACCGGGACAAGTGGAAGATTCTATGCCCAAAACGCCTGATTCACTTTCTGTTATTCTTCTCCCTGACATAAGCGGAAAAGGCAGGTTCACCATTGACACCCTCATCTATGCCGGAGTAGAGTTCAGCAACATTAGCGGAGATATGAAAATTTATAACCGCATTATTGACTGCAGCAATGTTTCCGGCAAGGCCTATACCGGCGATATTTCAGGAAGCACAGTAATTGATTTTAATGATCCAAACTCACCGGTATACTCGGGAACTTTCAGAGCCAAACAGATAGAAGCCAATGATTTCCTGACTCGCTTCACTCCCCTTGGAGGATACCTGAGTGGAAAAATTGACTGTGAGGGTAACTACAACTCCACCGGATGGGAAAAGAAAACTTTCATCAATTCCCTCTCAATGAAATCAAGCCTTGATGTTCTTGAGGGTGAACTGTCAATTTCCGGAAATATTTTAAAGGCAATCCAGCAATTTGCATCAAAAATTAACGAACCGATTGCAAATAAACATCAGATAAAAAGACTCCGTACTAAAGTAGAAATAAAAGACGGTAATGTAATAGTAAATGATCTTTCGGCAAAAGTAGGAGATCTGGGAAATATCTGGTTGAACGGCAGTTATAGTTTTTCAAATGATGTCTCTTTTACCGGAACTCTGGAGCTGTCAACAACAATGACTGAAAAAATAATATCCAAAAGCAGGCTCCTTGGTGATATCGGTACTCTCTTTGGACGCAATGCTATCGACAGAATAAAACTCCCCATAAAAATATCCGGTACTGTAACAGAACCCAAACTTACGATTGACTTAAACCTACTTGGAAATAACGGGGAGGATAAGTTAAAAGAAAAAGCAAAAGACTTCCTGAAAAACTTAATTGACTAATTCATGATGAAACAAGTCATCCTCAGTGCCTCAAAAATAATCTTAGTTCCAATTCTCCTTTTTCTTACGTTGCCTCTTAATGGTCAGGCTAATACCATAAATAAAATTAGCCCATCTTTAGAAATCCTGTTGAATAATGCTTCCCCTGATGAAAAAATAGTTGTCTGGGTTTATCTGAATGAAAAACAAGGCTCAATAGAAAACAGTTTCATCTCTGAAAAATCGAGAAGAAGAAGAGCCAGAGTTGACAGGATAAATTTCCTCTTGGATGAAAAAGACATTCCCTTAAACCAGAAGGCAGTATCAGCCATCAAAAATTCCGGAGCAACTATACGCCATCAGTCAAAATGGTTCAACGCTCTCTCTGTTGAGGCGAACAAAATCACCCTTGAGAAAATATCTTCTTTATCTTTTGTAAGAAAAATTGAGTTACTAAAAAAAATCTCCAAGACTCTTCCTCCGGAAAACGAGTATGGTACAAGAAAGTCTTTCACAGACAACAATATCATTTTGCCCTTAGCCTTAGACTATGGTCCTTCATTTCTCCAGAACCAATTTACGAAATCAACAAAACTCCACACGGCCGGACTGACCGGAAAAGGAGTGTTGATTGCTATCTTTGATTCTGGCTTCAAAACCAACCACCCGGCCTTTGATTCCCTGAATCTTTTTGCAACCTATGATTTCATAAATAATATAATTCCGGTTGACAGTTTAGACTGCCCCGGCCAGTTAACTATTTTACAGCAGAATTTTCATGGCACGGCCGTATTAGGAACCATGGCCGGAAATGTTCCCGGCGAACTGATTGGTTCGGCATATGAAGCAAGCTACGCCCTTGCCAAAACAGAAATCACCTGCAGCGGCATTGAGATAAAAATCGAAGAAGACAACTGGATTGCCGCCGCCGAATGGGCTGACTCAATAGGGGCTGATATTATCAGCTCATCACTCGGCTACTATTTTTTTCAGGATTCCTCAGATTATCTGAAAGAGCAACTTGACGGTAACTCTGCTCTCATAACCCGGGCGGCAGATATAGCCGCCTCCAAAAATATTCTTCTCTTTAACTCCGCCGGTAATGAAAGAAAAACAAGCTGGGGGACAATAATTTTTCCGGCCGATGCTGACTCTGTTATTGCGGTCGGTGCCGTTTTATCTGATTCCTCGCTGGCTTCTTTTTCATCGCCGGGACCTACGGCCGATGGCCGCATAAAACCGGATGTTGTCACTCTTGGCAGCGTAATACATACGGCAAATTTTCAGGGAGGTTATTCCAATTATTCCGGGACTTCCTTTTCCACACCGTTAGTTAGCGCCGGAGCAGCTTTGGCCTTTCAGCATGACAGCAGCATGACGGCTGAAGAATACCGAAAACTCATTAAAGAAACAGCCAGCCAGTTTCAAACCCCGGACAATGATTTTGGATACGGCCTTTTTGATGCTGCTCTTGCAGCCGATATCATAAAAATCAATAAATCCGGAAATTTCATACTATTTTTAAATGACAGTTTGACTATTCACATTACAACTTCCGGCCGGTCTCAGAGTATTCCAGTTCTTGCCACAATAAATCTTCCGGCCGGCAGTCAGTTTGTTGACAGCGGAAACGGCAGCGGAAAATTGATTCTCACCGGAACCAGACAAAACGACAACCTCTCTGAATTCACTTTGACCGCCAGTGTAGGTTATTATACCGACAGTACAAACTTCACATTAGAGACATATGCCTCTGTGGCACAATATGTTATAGCAGCTCCGAACCCTTTTGCGGAAAGCGTTCGCTTCCTTTTATCATCAAACGCAGGAAATTTGAAATCTATTTCAATCTTTAACATTGTCGGCGAAAAAATATGGGAATATCTCAATAGTTCCACTGTTTTTGCCGAAGAAACTATAGTGTGGGATGGTACTAATTCTCGTGGTGAAAAAGTATCTTCCGGAGTATATCTCGCATACATTAGAGCTGAAAATTATGAAGGCAATGTTAAACTTCTAAAGATTGAATAGTTTTTCTTATGACAGCAAAATCAGTTGCTTATCAAACTGGTTTCAAAAGATGTGCCGTTTGCAAGATTGATCTCAAAGGTCGTTTTGTTTATGTCGATGAAGAAACCGAACAACTTCTTGGATATACAAAAGAAGAACTTTTTGGCAAGCCAATTTTTGACTTTGTCTCTGAATCTTCGGCCGATCTAATCGAAAAACTGGTAACCTATCGCAACCATTATGAGTCTTTTTTTGATGCCACCAAAATTACTGTGATAAGCAGAGACAAGAAGAATATTTCAACCGATGCCATAGTTTCGCTGAATTTCATCGCCGGAAATCCGGTCAATTATCAGATTATTTTGAATACCACCAAATTCTCAATCTCAGATCGACCGACCGACGACAATCAGATTCAATATCAGGAATTTTTGACTGCCTTTTTAAAACTGAACATGAATTCTGAGCCGGATAAATTATCAGAGCTGCTTAATTCATTCACTCAATCGGAAACATTGATTACATATTCGGTCAGGGACTCGGTCATAACACCATTATCGGCATCACAATTTGGATCATCGATAACTGATGACCTGAGCAAATTGCCATTGTTAACACCTTTGCACAGTAGATTAATAGACGAAAACAAAGAATTCATTTTTACAGATAAGTCCTCAGTTCAACTGGCCATTGAAAAAGAAGGCACGGCCCCCAACGAATATGTTGTCCCCATAATAACCGAGCCCAACTGTGGTTTATTGTTCCGGTTTATTTATCCGGAAGATTTCAAAATGAAATCTGCCATAAAAGCGATAGCAAAAGCGACCTTAGCCGTAAACCTGATTGAAAAAACATATATTTCAAGCAGCATTACCAAAAACGAACAGGATGCACCTTCCGAACAGGCAATAGACATTAAATTTACAATCGGATTTCTGGACACGCTCAAAATCGGAGCTCTTTTAGTGAATGAGAACGGCCAGATTAGCGGCTTCAATAACAGTTTTCTTTTCCTCTCCGGAGCTGAAAAAATTGACGGAGATTATCAGAGATTTCTTGAACTCTTGGATAAAAAGAGCAAGACTCTGCTTTCTGACAATATTCCGGCTTATTTCTCAGAAGAGTTAGACGATGCTGATCCGCAGGATTACCTTTCTGGTATAATTTTCAAAAATGGAATTGAAGCAGACCTGACAATAATCAGATTTGGCATCGAGGCCGGAAATTGCAACTCCTGTTTTGTATTCACAAAAAAGGTCGAATCATCAATTTCTGCCTCATCAATTTCAAACTCCGGCTCAATAAATGAGATACTTTTCCAAACAGTCAGCGAACATGTCAAAAACATAGCCGAGACCGCAAATAAATTTGCTCATGGTGCTTATGAAAGTGCCGGTAAACAGCAGAAGAAAAAACTGTCATCTCTTATTTCACAAACTGACCAATTAGATTCTCTGATTGCAACAGTCCTGAATTTTCATAGAAATATAGAATCATCTTCTGAACTGACAGAGATAAATTTGAACCTCCTGATTGAACAAACAGCAAGAAAATTAAAAAAGAAATATCCCAACAAGACATTAATCCTCAGTAACTCAGAAATTCCGCCAATTTTAAGCAACGACAAAGCACTCAGGTGGATAATATATGAAATCATCTCAAACTCTATCAAGTTTTCCCAGCACCACAAGCTTCATCTGGACATCAAAGGTATTATTAGGAATAATCAGTTCAACCTTACACTTATTGATGATGGACCGGGAATACCAAAAGAGAAAATTGATGCAATATTTAAACTTAAAACAGAAGAAAATGGACTTGCCCTTTCCAGTTATCTGGTGAGTAACTTACAGGGGAAAATGGTCATAGCTTCCATGCCAAACAGGGGGGTCAAAGTAGAAATCACTCTTCCCATCATAAAATCAAAGGAGGAGAAAAATGATAAATAAACTCCACGTCCTGATTGCTCTTGATAATAACTATCACGCCGTTATGGCTGCAAAAGAGTTGAAAGAAAAATTCCCCGGGTCAGTAATTGAAAATCAACAAACCGGCAGCTCTGTTTTAAAAAGTATGATGTACAAGGATTTTGATATTGTCATTATGGACCACCAGCTTTCAGACACAAATTCTTCTAATCTCTTAAGAAGTATATGCACAAATAAAATTATGATTGCTGTAATTGTGCTGGTCGAAAAAAAGTCAGATATTCCTTTGCAAAAACCAGAGAGAGGATGTCTGGCAGAATATTATCTTAAGAAGAAAGACTTTCAATATGATTTGCCGGAGCTTGTGGAGAAGACTTATCGAAAATTCCAGAACTCGTTTGAAAAAAAATATCAGGAAGAAATAATAATAGACTCAAGTAATGCAGAAATAGTAAATCTTGCCGCCGGTACCTTATCTCACGAAATTAACAATCCGCTGATGACAATTCTGGGAATAGTCGAGCTTATAATAGAAGATTCCAAAAACAGTAACCCGGATTTGTATGAAAAAGCACAAATGATTCAGGAATCAGCTGTAAGAATCCATTCATCGCTCAGTAATCTTGCCAATGGCTCACGGCTTTCCTTACGTGAAACCGTAACCGGCAGAATAATTGAGTCACAGGTTGAAGAGAGTCCGGACAATTAAACTCATAAGCCGTTAAAGCAGAATAATTTCAGTTGACAAAATAACTATATTCTCTATTTTTGTGCCTTAATCTAAGTGAGGCAGTCGTAAATGAATTCAATGACCGGATTTGGTAAAGCCGAATCCAAGACAAAAACCGGAAAATTTACCGCAGAGCTAAGCTCTGTCAATAATCGTTATCTGGAAATCTCAATAAGATTGCCCAAACAGTTATTTGTATTGGAATCAAAAGTCAGAGAGATTATCTCTAACTCATTGAGCCGAGGCAAGATAAACGTTTGGATTAACTTCGCGGAAAATGACGATGCCCCGGAAAAATATCTCATCAATAAAAGTGCCTTAAAGGCTTATTATAAACAGCTCAAATCAATAAAAACCGACCTGAAGCTGTCCGGTAATGTAGATATTGCCGACCTTTTAAAACTTCCTGATTTGATCGTCAATGAAAGATCAAGTATTGACGAGAAAAAAATCTGGGTGCCGCTTAAAAAGGCTGTAGAGTCTGCTTTAAAGCAGATGAGGATAATGCGAGCCCACGAGGGGCAGGTGATGAAAAATGAGATGCTCTTAAGGATTGAAATACTATCAAAACTTTTAAAGAGAGTTGAAAAACTGGCCGGTAAAATGGCCGCTTCCCAGAGAAAAAAGCTTACTGCCAAGATAAATGATATTCTTTCTGCTCCACTGCCTGACAATAACAGAATTGAGGAAGAGATTGCTATTATGGCAGAAAAAGTAGATATAACAGAAGAGTGCGTAAGAATGTACAGCCATCTCTCATTATTTGGTAAGACCATGAACGCCAAGGCTCCTTCCGGAAAAAAACTAAACTTTATCCTTCAGGAAAAAAACAGAGAAATCAATACTATGGGTTCAAAAGCAGTCAATCAGGACATTTCTCCAATTTTGATATCAATGAAAGATGAAGTCGAAAAAATCCGGGAAATGGTCCAGAATGTTGAATAATGCAAGGTTTTAATTGAGCAATAAATTCTTACCCGGAAAAATAATCGTCATTTCTTCTCCTTCAGGAGTTGGTAAAACATCCATTTGCAAAGAGCTCTTAACCGAGCGAAGAAAAGCCGAAGGCTGGAAATTCTCCATCTCATATACTACCAGAGAGCGTAGACCAACTGAAACTGACGGTAAAGAATATTTCTTTGTTTCTCAGGAAAAATTTGATGAGCTTTCCCAAAAAGATTTCTTTGCAGAACACTTTAAAGTCCATCTTTATCATTACGGCACCCCGCGCCCAAAGATTGAAGAAACTATAAACAATGGAGGCTTACTCTTATTGGACGTTGATCTTCAGGGAGCATTAGAAATAAAATCTGACTACCCGGATGCCGTTACTTTTTTCATCCTGCCGCCATCGATCACCGCTTGGGGGAACAGACTGACAAAAAGAGGTACCGAAACTGGCGAGCAACTTAAAGTCAGATTTGAAAACGCAAGAGATGAAGTGAAATCTTATCATAAATTTGAGCATCTTATAATAAATGACCAATTAAATTTGGCTATTGACCAAATTTTGTGTATTATAACAGGCTCAAGAGATGCCGGGAACTCTGTTTCCAGCAAGGAGGTTGAGGCTATTGTAAAGCCAATAATCAATCTCTCTGCGGAACAAATTGATGAAATAATCGGTTGTAACGATGAAAATAAATAGGAGACCAAAATGAAAGTAGTATCACAGGAGGCCTTAAACAGCTTGGAGCTAAATCGTTATGAAGCAATCATTATTGCTTCACAGCATGCCCGCAGGCTTAATAGAGAAAGACTTGATAAGCTTGAAAGGCTGGAAGAAGACCCCAATATTGAGCTTGATCCAAGAAAAATAACCATGGTCGCACTTAAAGATCTTTTGGATGGCAGGGTAAAGTTTACTCGTTCTGATTCGATGTAATAATAGTGATTTTGTATTAACCGAACTAAAGGAGCACATGGCAAAGAACTTACTAATTGTTGAATCACCCGCTAAAACTAAAACTCTGGCTCGCTTTTTAGGAAAAGATTTTAATATTCTGGCCACTATAGGCCACATTATTGACCTTCCCAAATCAAAAATCGGAATTGATCCGGAAAATGGCTTTCAGCCGCAATATGATGTTATCGCCGGTAAGGAAAAGATCATCAAAGAGCTCAAAAAAGCGGCAAAAACCGCTGACAAAATTTTCCTGGCCCCTGATCCTGACCGGGAAGGTGAGGCGATTGCATGGCATGTAGCCAATTCGCTCCCCAAAAACAGGCAAAAAGATATTGTCAGAGTGACATTTAATGAAATAACAAAACCGGCCGTTTTGGATGCCATCAAAAATCCAAGGGCTATTGACATAAACAAAGTAAACGCCCAGCAAACCCGCCGTATTCTTGATAGAGTCGTAGGATATACAGTTTCTCCATTCCTCTGGAAAACAATTGCTTATAATCTCTCAGCCGGAAGAGTCCAGTCGGTAGCTTTGAGACTGGTTTGTGAGCGTGAAGTTGAGATTGATAAGTTTATTTCCAAAGAATACTGGAATATAACTGCCAGTCTCTCAAAAGGAAAAAAAGATATATTTGATGCCCGGCTTTTCAAGATTGATGACAAAACTGTTGTCAAGGCCGGTGAAAAAGGAACCAAAAAATTAACGATCAAGTCTGAAAAAGAAGTAAAGAAATATCTTGAAGAGATAAAAAAGTCAGATTTTATTGTCTCTGAAATTAAAAATACAACCAAATCCAGAAAACCATATGCACCTTTCATCACCTCAACTCTCCAGCAACAGGGAGCCCAGGTCTGCGGTTTTGCCCCCAAAAAGACGATGGCTATTGCACAGAAACTGTATGAGGGGATAGAGATAGGTAAAGACGGACAAACCGGGTTGATAACATATATGAGAACCGACTCGTTCAGAGTTGCCAATGAGGCCTTAAAAGCTGTTCGCGGATTTATCAAGAAAGAATATGGTGATAGTTACCTCCCGTCAAAACCGATTCCATACGGCAGGAAAAAGTCTGCTCAGGATGCCCACGAGGCAATTCGTCCTACAAATATGTCATTCACTCCCGAGCGGATGCAAAAACATCTGACCCCGCAACAGCACAAATTATATACTATAATCTGGAACCGTTTTGTAGCCTCACAAATGAACCCGGCAGCCTTTGATGTAGAAACAATAGATATAGGTGTCGGCAGGTTCACTTTCCGGGTATCAAGTCAGAGAGTAAAATTTGATGGATTTTTGCGAGTTTACAACGAGGCTTCAACTCAGGATAACAGCAATGGTGAGTTTGCCGTTGCCAGCCTTCCTAAGATGAAAGAAAAAGACAAACTCAACCTCAAAAAACTGACCGAAACTCAGTCCTTCACCAAACCGCCGGCAAGATTTTCAGAAGCAATGCTGATAAAACAGCTTGAGGCGGACGGAATTGGCCGACCATCGACTTATGCCTCAATCATATCTACTATCAAAGATAGAAAATATACTGACCTTATTGAAAAAAGGCTGCATCCCACTTCGTTAGGGAAAGTAGTAAACAAAATATTAGTAGAAAATTTCCCCAAACTATTCAATGTAAAATTTACGGCCAATATGGAAAAAGAGCTGGATTTGATTGAAACCGGCGAAGATGACTGGATTAAAGTCTTGAAAGATTTCTATGACCCGTTCATGAAAGTCATGGAATCCTTAAAAGGGAAACATGCCGAAATAAAAGAATCACTTATTGAAGAAACTGATATTGAATGTGAAAAGTGCGGTTCAAAAATGATTATCAAATGGGGCAGAAACGGACGATTCATGGCCTGCTCCAATTACCCGGAGTGCAAAAACGCCGGGCCTATTCCCGGTGAAGAAGAAGAAATCACCACCGATAAAAAATGCCGGAAATGCAATGCTGATATGGTTGTCAAAACCGGGCGCTTTGGAAAATTTTTGGCCTGCTCTGCTTATCCGGAATGCAAGAATACAGAGCCGCTGACATTGGGTATAAAGTGTCCTGAATCCGGCTGCGATGGTGAAATTGCTGAGAGAAAATCAAAAAAAGGCCGTTTATTCTACAGTTGTTCAAACTATCCAAAATGCAAATTCTCCATGTGGGACAGACCGGTAGATAAAAAATGCACGGTTTGCAATTATCCGTTCATGGTTTTAAAGTCATTGAAATCAAAAGGGGAATTCTACCGCTGTCCGGAATGTAAGAGCCAAGAACCGGTCAAAAGTGATAAAGTAAAAAATAAGTAAAAGATATATTCACTCTTTCTCTTAATAAAAAATAGAATTCTCACTTTCAATTTATTTGACCTCACTCATTTAATATTATTATTTATATTTATGCTCAAGAAAGAACTTAATAGTTTTTTGAATTACTTAACCCAAGAAAGAAATCTGGCCAAAAACAGCCTTGATGCCTACCGGAGAGATTTAACCGGCTGGGTTGAATTTTTGGATAATAAAATAAAAAAACAAAGCAGTTCTGCCGACAAAAACGACCCTCTTTTCCTGAGACTTTTTCTGAGAGAAAAAACAAACAAGAACATCTCCAACAGATCTCTGGCAAGATTTATCTCATCCCTTTCCGGTTTTCAGAAATATCTGATCAACCGCCCCGGCGGCAGGAAATATATTTTCAAACTTCCCAAAATGAAATTTAGCTCAGACCTCCCCAAAGTCCTTTCCCAAAAAGAGACCAAGCAAATTTTTGATATGGCAGATATAGTTATAGACAGGAAAAACAAAAACAGGTACTTCTACTCCCGTGATTATAACATGATTTCACTCTTATATGCAACCGGAATGAGAAGAGAAGAATTGGCAAACATCAAAATCTCTGATATCAATTATGATTATAACCTCATGACTGTTACCGGCAAAGGCAACAAGGTAAGAGAAGTACCTCTGGGTGATAACTCTATGGCTGAATTGAAAGAATATCTCAGGCTCAGAAAAGAATTTGCCCTTTCAAAAGACAGACCGGCACCCAATATCTTTTTAAATAGGGAAGGAAACTCTCTCTCCAATAGAACCGTAGATAGAATCATAAAGAAATTCAGCAAATCTGTCGGCAGCCAGTTCACGCCACATACTTTCCGCCATTCATTTGCCACTCATATGCTTGAGAACGGGGCTGACTTGATGCTGATAAAAGAAATCTTAGGCCATTCATCACTTGCAACAACCCAAAAATATACCCATGTTACCGCAGAAAAGATGAAGAGAGTTTATAACAAGGCGCACCCACGCTCCGGCTCTGAAAGATAGCAGTACTATGAATATTGAATTTCAATTAGTTATTTGCATATATATTTGTCATAAAAAGAGGCAGCTTTTACCAAGATTGAGGAAATAAATATGAAATATCACGCGACTACAATATTGGGTCTGATACATAACGGCCAGGCCGCTATCGCCGGCGACGGTCAGGTCTCTTTTGATGACACCATATTAAAAGGAAAGGCCAACAAGATAAGAACCATGTACGATGGCAAAATATTAACCGGTTTTGCCGGAACGGCTGCCGAAGCTCTGGCTCTTTTTGAACTGCTTGAAAAAAAAATTGATGAATTTGAAGGAAACCTTCCCCGGGCGGCGGTTGAACTGGCCAAAGACTGGCGAACCGATAAAGTCCTCCAAAAATTAGAAGCCATAATGGCTGTTTTGGACAAAGACCATATCTTTTTGGTGAGCGGTACCGGCGATGTCATTGAACCGGATGACGGCATTATAGCCATTGGCTCCGGCGGAACATTTGCACTGGCGGCGGCTCGTGCATTTATCGTAGCCAACCCTAAAA
>JACZYS010000239.1 GCA_022570975.1 Candidatus Zixiibacteriota bacterium
CTCTGACCTTATACTTTCCTTTGAGAGAGGCTTTGTTTGAGCATCATGGTCAGCCCTTCGATACTTTTAGACATCATGATTTTCCACTCACCCTCATATACTTCAACGGTGATAACAATCATTTCGTCCAGTTTTCTTCCACTGAGGAGCAAGCGGGTCCTGACAAGGCAATGAACAAGAGTATTATCTTCCGAAACAACTCCTACAATTTCATGACTCATGGCTGAGAAGGTTGCGGCAAGTTCCGGAGAGACGGTGAAAATTTCGGACATTATCATCCCAAAAAGATAAACATCAGAGCTGTCTCTAATTTCTGAAAATTGAACATATTTTTCAATGATTATTGCCGAATCTGAGCTGCCAAAGAGGCGCTCCATTTCCGGATAAAGCTCTTTCTTAAACTGAGCAAGATCGTCGGGGCGCAGCAACTCGGCGTAGCCATGCCAATTTAAATCAGTCATCAACTGATTACCTTTTGCGACCAATTCTTTTTGAGCCTCAAATGCGGAGGTCGATTGCTGAGAGCAACTGGCGAGCAGCATCACGATTATCGTCAAACAGATAGAAACAAATTTAACTTTATATCTTTCAACCATTTTCACATTTCCTTTCAAGAATAATCTGACCCAAACTCAAGTTCTGAATATACGGAGCTTTTTTATCAAAAGTCAATTAAATGCATTTTTCTCTTATATAGCTTGACATCTATCGTATCAAATATCAATTTGGGGAGCAAGAGGAATAATTATTTCGACTCTGTGTTAAACTTTGACAACGCATTTTTATAAATATTGTTTTTTGGAGCTTTTAATTTAAATTGATGGGAGTGAACAGATGAACAAGAGAGTAATCACATTTTTAACAGCATCACTTTTTGTGACCTTGTTGCTGACCAGCGCATTATTCGCCGGTGATGACGAAAATCCGTGTGGAATGACTAAGTCTTTGTATGAAAGACTTGGCGGGGTAAACGCTATTTCAATGGTCGTTGATGAATTTGTTGAGATTCTCTACGTGAATGAAATTCTCAATGCCAACCCGGCCATTGACAAAGCAAGAAAAAATATCCCAATGCCTGCGCTGAAATTCAAAGTTACCGGATTAATCTGTCAGGTAACCGGAGGACCTCAGGCCTACACCGGTAGAAGCATGAAAGAAGCCCACGCTCATTTGAATATAACCGAAGTTGAATGGGCAGCAATGGCTGCAGATTTCAAAACGGTTCTGGATAAATTTGGAGTTCCGGAAAAAGAGCAGGCTGAACTTTTTGAAATTGTCGGCACAACCAAAGCTGACATTGTCATGCCAGCTGGTGATGGTGACGGCGGCGACGACGGCGACAGTGATGGAGATGGCGACGGCGATTCCAAATAAGTTTGAACGAATATAATTATTGAAAAGGTCAGGAGAATTCTCCTGACCTTTTTTGTGGGACTTAATTTAACATTGAGTCATTGCGAGGAGCTTTGCGACGCGGCAATCCGATTGTTCTTGTCATTTGCAATAAGGGGCAGACGGGGGCGTCTGCCGCCCACAGAAATTCGGATTTTTATAAGTCAAAACATTCACACTCCCTCTACACCCTCAGCTTCTTTAGCACCTCGGGGATATCTGAGAATATTTTACAGGTGTGGGCGCCGGCATTGGAAAGAGTTTCTAACTTCTCTCTGGCCGTTCCCATTTTTCCTTCGACAATAGCACCGGCGTGTCCCATCCTCTTTCCGGGAGGGGCATAAACTCCGCCGATCATAACTAAAACAGGAGTTTTCATTTTTGAGATAACATCGGCGGCCCGCTCTTCATATACACCACCAATCTCGCCGCACATAACAACTGCTTTGGTCTTTGTGTCCTCTTCAAATTTGATTAAAATTTCATCAAAAGTAGAACCCAGAACCGGGTCTCCGCCAAGCCCCACACAAGTTGTCTGTCCGTAACCGGAGCGAGTGAGAGTATCGGCCACGTAATAAGTAATTGAACCGGAGCGGGAGATGGTGCCAACTCTCCCGGGAGTGAAAGCAATATCCGGCATGATGCCTAAGTTTGCCTCACCGGGAGTAATAATTCCGGCGGTGTTGCCGCCAATGACGGTTGCTTTTTGCTTGACAGCTTCTTTTCTGACATGAAGCATATCATGGATGGGAATATGTTCCGGCACTACGACCAGAAATTTTATTCCGCTTCGTAAGGCTTCAATAGCTGCTTCTTTCACAAACTTGGCTGGTAAGAATATCACCGAAACATCGGCACCGGTTTCATTGACACATTCAATTACAGTATCAAATACTTTCTTGCCCAAAAGTTCCTGCCCGCCTTTGCCGGGGGAAGTTCCGCCGACAATAATGGTGCCATAACTGATCATCCGCTCGGTGTGATATTTGCCGGCACCGCCGGTTATCCCCTGCACCATAATTTTGCTCTTCTTATCAAGTAGTATGGACATCAGATAATTTTTTCCGCAAGTTCAACGGCTCTCTTTGAAATATCTTCGATAGGTGTTTCAATTCCGTGAAACTCAATATCTTTAAACAGCTTCGCGTCGGCCTGTTTTTCATCTTCAAAAATCCTGACCCCTTCCTGCCACATATTTCCGGTCATGCGCATTACCAGAGGTTTGGAAAGTCCGTGCTCTTTGAGAAATTTAATAACCCCTTTGGCAAAATCATCACAGCGGCTGATACCACCAAAGCGGGCCCCAAAAATTACTTTCACCTTTGGGTTGTCATCTAAGAGCACGAGCATTTTGGCGATTCTTTCTGGCGTCGGTCCACCGCCGGAATCCATAAAATTGGCCGGTTTTCCGCCGTAATAGTGAATAAAGTCATTTCCCATAATTCCAAATCCGGCCCCTCCGGGAAACATGCCGATATTTCCACCTAAGTCCAAATACGGAATGCCCCATTCTGTCGCCTGTTTTTCGCGGTCGGTCATCTCCCCTTCTTCATGACGCAT
>JACZYS010000042.1:0-4875 GCA_022570975.1 Candidatus Zixiibacteriota bacterium
CTTTACGCCATTCTCAATTAGAACTTAGCTGGACATCATAATCAGTAGGCGTTGGCAACGCCTTTTACTTACAAAATAATAGCCTTCTTGAAACGGATAGAGCAGATCAATTATAATGACCGTGAGACTAACTTTACGCCATTCTCAATTAGAACTTAGCTGGACATCATAATCAGTAGGCGTTGGCAACGCCTTTTACTTATAAAATAATAGCCTTCTTGAAACGGATAGAGCAGATCGATTATAATGACCGTGAAACTAACTTTACTCCATTCTTAATTCAAAACTTAAGTTGAATTTATAATCTTATCAGTTATCTTCTCTGCTGGTATGATTATAGATGTCTTATTACTATTAGCCGGACTTGTCATTTTGATATTTGGCGGCGAAAGTCTGGTGCGGGGCTCGGTGGCACTGGCCCAGAGGCTTGGTATATCTCCTCTTATTGTCGGACTTACAACCGTCGCTTTCGGGACCAGCACACCTGAGTTGGTAATAAGTATTACGGCTGCTTTAGATGGTTCCACCTCGATTAGTTTTGGTAATGTCATCGGATCCAATATTACTAATATCGGACTGGTATTGGGGATTACCGCAATTGTCAGACCGATTGTTGTAAACAGTTCAATTATAATCCGCGAAATCCCGATGCTGCTTCTTTGTTCATCGGCGGCTCTGGTGTTGGGGTTGGACAGCTGGTTTGGAGAAACTGAAGATCATTTCAGCCGAGGTGATGGTGCTATGTTATTGCTCCTATTCACCGTGTTCGTTTATTACACTATTAAGGATGTTATCGAACAGAAAAGCAGCGACAAGTTTTTGGAAGATGCTCAAGGTTCGGTAAGTCAGGATATTCAGCCAAGCTGGAAGATTATTGGATATATCGTTCTTGGTCTCTTGGGACTGACTTATGGCGGTAATATGGTTGTTGGTTCTGCTGTAACAATCGCCGTCAGTTTTGGTATTAAAGAAGTTGTTATTGCTTCCACAGTTTTAGCTATTGGAACATCACTGCCGGAGTTAACAATCTGTACTATGGCGGCTTTAAAAGGTCACAATGATCTGGCTATCGGTAATATTATCGGCTCAAATATATTCAACCTCCTTTTGGTACTTGGCGTAACCTCGGCGATAACGCCGGTTACTGTGCCGGATAAAAGCTGGATTGATCTGGTAATTATGCTTGGCTTTACTATCGCTATTTTACCTATGGCCATAAATCATCAGAAAAAAATTACCCGCGGCGAAGGAATATTATTGGTATGCGGATTTGTCGGGTTTATTTTCTGGCAGACTATCAGATAAGAGACTATTGATGAACAAACAACTTAGTGAAAACCTTAAGGGCGCTATTATTGCCGGGATAAACAAAATTCCTCTTCTTGACACTCTCGACATAAAACTCGAAAAACTGGAATACGGTCTCTGTGAAATGAGTATTGAAAGTGACGGCTCCCTGGATGGAATATTCGTCTCACTGGGCGGAGGGATTTTAATTACAATAGCCGACGCTGCCGCCTGCTTTGCCATTCAAACAGAAATAGGGATCGACGATACCCTGGCAACGACTGACATGAATATCCGTTTTCTTGCACCCGGGTTGAGCAAAGCGATCGCTGTTGCCACTATCATAAAAGCCGGGCGGACATTATGTCTGGCTGATGTTAAGATTTATGATGAAAACCGGAAACTACTTGCTGTTTCTCAGGTTTCATATATGAGACTTAAGAAGAAACTCGACCGTGAATTTAAAAAAGAGATCCGGTCATAAAAATTACTCGCTAAGTATTAAGTTAGTATCAGTCGAATATTAAAAGTACAAAGCAAACCGGTTAACAACTGCTTTAAGAGATAATTTACAATATGAAGAACAAATATTTCTCTCTGGTAATATCTACTTTGGTTTTATTCCCCCTCAAAGGGAAAAGCCTTCCTTTTGAGTTCAGCTATCAGGGACGATTAACGGACTCTACCGGTAATGCAGTTGCAGACTCTACTTACTCGATTATGTTCAGTCTTAACTCTGATGCCGTTGCCGGTGATCTCATCTGGTCAGAGAGTGCCATGATCTCAACAATAAATGGATTGTTTCAACACAGCTTAGGGTCAATAGTGCCCATTCATCCCAATTTGTTCTCAGATTATGATGAATTGTTCCTGGAGATATCTCTTTCGGGTACACCAATTCTTCCCCGCACAAGGTTGAACTCAACGGCCTACAGTCATCTTTCCGGAAATCTGGAAGTTTATGACAATGACAGCATCCTCGCTATTGTCACTGATGGTGATTCTCACCGACTGATTTTTTTGGATTCAATGGGAGTTGATACGGCCATTTTGTTGACCGGAATTTTCTCCGGAGATTCATCGATTGTTCTGCCTGATGATGCCATTAACGAGGATGAGATTCTCAATGAGCCGGGGATTGCTGAAAACAGTAATATATCTATTATTACTTTAAACACTTCGGTCATGACAGATTTGGTGACATTGAATATCGAGCTGCCTACCAGTGGCTTTGTTGTACTGCATGGTAAATGTTATTTGAGATTAAACGGGACAACCGGCGCCAACATGGCAAGAATACAGATTGATGATACCTCAGGCGGGCCGGCAAACTTTCCATATTTTACTCAGGCAGGTTTAAGCGGATATGTTAACACCGGTTATAATTATTTTCCGATTTATGTCACCCGAACCTTTTATGTGACCGGCGGTGAGTATTCTTTTCGGTTGGAGGGAATGGCCCTCTCCACTTCTCCGGCAGTTGCCGAGTCATGGGATAATATTTTGACGGCAATTTTTTATCCAACAGGTTACGGCACTGTCAAACTGGCTTCCCCGGAGAGTCTAAACAGAAAAGAAATAATTGAATCCGATGTCAGCCAACAACAGAGATAATTGCCTTTGAAGTTACACTTATTTTAGGAAAAGCATCTTCTTGCTGATAGATTCTTGACCGCTATTTATTTTATAGAAATAAACTCCGGTAGCAACTGTTTCTCCCAGTTCATTTTTCCCATCCCATTCAATCTGATAGTTACCGGCAGAAAAAGTTCTGTCATTTAAAATTCTAACTCTTTGTCCAAGGATATTGAGGATTGAAATTTCGACCGGGGCAACCTGAGAGAGACTGAAACTAAATGAAGTTGTGGCGTTAAATGGGTTTGGATAATTTTGACTGACTGAAAAACTGTTTACTTTTTTACTTATAGTTTCATTGTCTCCCACAACCAGATATGAATATATATAAAAATCAATTGTCTCTCCATTGGATGCTATTAAGAGGTTGTCAGTCACTTCCAGTTTGATGCCACCCTGTCCACCCTGTTGCATCATAGTGGGGTTATTATTAAAGAGTTCAAAAATGGCCAGTGAGTTATTGCTTATGGCAAAGAGGGTGTCATTTCTGAATTTCCCATCAAGTATTTCCATGCCCATAACATATTCAGCAATGGATTTGATGCTTGACGGGCTGGAATAATCAAAGAGCTCCATGCTGGATGAATAAAAAAGTACCAGTTGATCGTTATATATGAGTGATTTTGTCACCCTGCCGGGAATGGAGATATTTTCTAAGAATGCCAAATTAAAATCCGGAGCAATCCTATAAGTCGTTAAGAATCCGTCAAGGGTATTGACAAATAACATTGAGTCAACAATCTCAACCGAAGTTATAAAAGCATTAAACTGCCATTTATCCTTTGAGTAAACAGAATCCCCGGCAAAAGAAATACCGCCAAAATCATCTACAAGATAAGGATCAATTGATGTTGCTTTTACAGCCAGAAATAATTTCAGGGAGTCATCAAAATAACCATCCTGCATTTTCAGAGACAGAATTCCTGTGGCATCGGCTGTGATAGAACTGTCCGGATATGCGCCGGAATTACTGATCTGGTTAAAAACAATAATATCATCCGGTTGATAATAGTTTACATAAAGGCGGTCATTGAAACCGACAAGGGAGTTGACTCCTCCAAGCGATATAAAAATAGATGTGTCATAGACCGGCTCAAAATCAACGCTAAACTGATATAAATCTACCGGCCCGTCTCCCGTCCCAAGGATCAGGTTATTGTCATATACGAAAAAATCATTGACCGGTCCGTTCCTGCTTAATATTGCTTCAGACTCAGACAATGAATCCAGTCTGAAAACAGATATGCCGGAATTTAGCGACGGCAGTGCAAGAAAATCTTTCCCCTCAATGTTCAACAGTTCACCGCTGGTCCTCAAATTTGAAACCGGCAAATTGGCAATTGTGCTAAATGAATTTTTACTTACAGTTTCAATAGTTCTTTCATTGACCAGAACCAAAAAACTGTCAGCCTGATAAATATCTTTGGCTGTCAACGAAATAATCAGAGAGTCAACAAGTCCGTTTCCAATCCGGTCAAACTTACCAAGCAAAAGCATGTCAGAATTAATTGTGATAGCAAATAATGAATCAAATTTCAGAAAACCGGTTGCTCTTAAGGGCACAAAAAGATAATCAACAAAACTCAATGAACCAACAGAGTCAATTGCATATCGCAAGATACCGTTATATTCATCCAGCAAATAGAGGGTGTCGTTATCTGTTTCTATCTGGGAAACCAAAATGCCTTTCATGGATGAATCAACGAAGGTCAAATTATAGGAAGCATCAAAATTATATTGCCATATGCCATCAAAATAATTACTGGTGTACAGAATCTGCTTTTGAAAATCAAAATAAAAATCACCAAACTGTTTCGGAAGCTGCACGGTTGCCACAATATTTATCTCCGGAAGGTCATCTAATGACAGAAGATGTATTTCATATGATTCTGTAGTTATGGCCAGAAAGTTGTCAAATCTTTTTATGGAAGCAGGCACCATGTCAACATATTT
>JACZYS010000042.1:4885-14142 GCA_022570975.1 Candidatus Zixiibacteriota bacterium
AAGCTTCAACAAACTTCTTTTGCTCACGGTCATATTTGTTGACCACAATCCCCAGGTCAGAAACTCCAATCAAAAAACTGTCTGCAGCCGCAACAAAATCAAATTTGCTCCAGAGAATAGTATAATCCGGCTGGTCGTTTATGACCGCTGATTTAGCTTGCAGGGAGAGGACTGACAGACAGAGTAACAATAATGATATCTTGATATGTTTTCTCGTTTGCTTCTTCATTTGATTAACACCATCTTCTTAGATATCTCTTTGTCACCGCTTGAAAGCTTGTAGAAATAAATTCCCGAAGCGAGATGCAAACCGTCAAATTCTACTGCATGAATTCCGCCGGGGAGTTCATCGTCTATTAAAGTCATAACTTTCTGCCCCAGCAGGTTGAACACAGAAAGTTCAACTTTTGCTTTTTTGGGAATGTAGAAATTTATCGCCGTTACCGGATTGAACGGGTTGGGATAGTTTTGAGACAGGGACATAGTACCGGGGATAATAAATTTTTCATCACCAACCGAAGTTGAAATAGAACTTGAAAAATATCTGCCACTGTTTAAATTATCCACCAAGAATTTTGACTTGTTTTTTCCTTCCATGTACGAAGCAGGGAAATTCCAAACCAATAATTCATCGGCATCGCTGTAAATTAGCACCTCAACCAGATTATCATTGTCAATATCATCTATCAAGGGAGCATAACGAGAAGAGATAACTGAAAATGACGGTGCCGGAGTTCTGATTGGGTATCCCGGAAGGAGCGATCCTTGATAATCAAGCACATATAAATATTCCGGACCGGTACCCGGAAGAATATGCCCGGCCCTCATAACAATTTCAGGATATTCATCGCCGCTCAAATTTGCTACTGCCGGCGTGGCAAGCAGGGCGTTGGTTTCAAAGGCCAGTCCATTTGAACCCTGGCCATTGAGATAGGAACTTCCGTCTGAGTTGAGGATATAAAGAAACGAATTGGCAAAAGTAAAAAACGTAACCAAAATTTCGGGTTTTCCATCAAGATTCAAATCAGCCGCCACCGGAAAAGAAGCGATAAAACTATTTTGAGGCAATTCCGGAAAAGAATGTGACCAGTTGCCGGTATTACTGTTGCCAAACGATATGGCAGAGATTTGGGGTATGACCGTTTCTACACCATTGACCATCTCTTTTATATATTGCAATACTACAATATCGGAGAGAGCATCATCGTTAAGGTCAGTAAGAAGCATTCCGTTAACAGAAAAAGAGGTGTCGATAATTTGGCTGGTGTTGTCAAACGCCGGCCTTCCCGATCGGCCGTCAATTATTGCAACCCCACCGCTGTGCCGGGAGCTATACGATGCAACAACCTCCAATAGGCCATCGCCGTTTAAGTCATCGGCGGTTACCATCGGCGACGCTCCGCCATTGTATATATTTATATCCTGTACAGCCGTCCCAACGGTAGCGAAAATTCCTTCCAGAGAATAAAAATATGGGTCGCCGTTAAATTCATAGGCAAAAATTTGCCCCAAGGTATTTAGGAAAACAATTGCCGAATCTTCGCCCAACCCCAATCCGGTCACCGTTGGATTTGGGTAGCCATAATCACTTGAGGCCGAACCGGTAACACAATTTTGAGGCCATCCACTGGCGTAACTGCCATCATATTTTAGTACATGGAGACCATCTTTGCCGGTTAAAATAATTTCGTCTTCACCGTCACGGTCAATATCATATATGGCCGGGACACAGCGGACATCAATATTTTGCAGAGCCGGGTAAGCCTGTAAGAGGTAGCCATAGGCGTTATACATTCTCAGCCCGTTTCTGGTAGTTACAATAATTTCTTTCAGTCCATCTTTATTTAGGTCTGCTATAACCGGAGTAATTCCTCCCCCCCCGCCCAAATTACGCGGCCATCCCTGAGCAAAGGCGGAAGTTATGTTTACAGTGACATTAGATATTATAGTTGTATCTGCATAGTAACCGCTGAGCCTGATATCAAAACTTCCGGTATCATTCCCTGAAACAGTCCATTGATACAGCAACGAATCAAAATATTCACCGGTAGATGAAAATAATTTTTGATATGATGAGTTCTCTTTGCGAAAATAGATATCCAAGGAGTCATATAATTGTCCATAAGCAGAACCATAAATTGGGATTGAGAACTCAAGCTCATCATTGTTAAGAGGCGATGATATTTCCAGCTTTCTATCTTTTACAAAGACGAAACTTGTGGTCGAGTAAAAGTTGTCTTTATCGCTCAATCGCAGATAAATTAGTCCGGTCATCTGAGGGTCACTGAAAGTATAAATGTTGGAATCGCCAAGAATCGTTGATCCCTCACTCAACAACTGCCAGTTATTCTGGTCGGGGGTTGATGTCTGTTCAAGTTTCCAACTGCCGGTATATTCTGAGAGGGGAGTTATTATTACCGGAAGGTTGTCTGTATATCTTTGTTTTCTAATTGGGCTTTTAAATTTGAGCGAGGCAGATTCAAGCAACTTTAATGAATTATCAATATCCAGATAGCCATGTCCGGTCAGGGTGTCATAGCCCAAAAAATAATTCCCGGTTCCCCATGGGTCAACAATATCTCTGGCACCACCCAACAGGACAGATTCTAACCTGCTTAAATTTACGTCCGGTCTCAGACCCAGAATTAATGCAGCCGCACCGGCTACCATTGGCGCCGCCATCGAGGTTCCATCGGAGAGATAATAAAGGGAATCAATTATCCTCACCTCAGGCTCACCTAACTCTTCATACAAATCTGTCCCCGAAGCTCTTAAAGAAAGTATATCTTTACCCGGCGCTACCATATCAATATGGGCGCCATAGGTACTAAAATCAGTTAAGTATCCGTATGAGTTTCCGGCAGCAACTACAAACGAAGAGTCATATGCGGCCGGGAAAAAACGTTGATTATTTCCGGTGTTACCCGGTGCAATAGCAACAAAGACACCATTGAGCCGGGCATATTCCAAGGCTTCTTTGATGATTCCCGATTCAAAAGGCGTTCCCCAGCTGATATTGATAATTTGGGCACCGGAATTTACTGCATACATAATTCCGGCAGCAGATATTGAACTGAAAGCATTGGGAAATATTTTTACAGGCATTATTTCTGCCCAGGGTGCAATTCCGGCAACTCCAATGAGATTATGTGAAGCTGCCACTATACCGGCAAGGTGGGTTCCATGACCATTCTGGTCTGACGGATCAATATCACCTACCGGGTTAAACAATGTAAAGTTGTCACCGGAAATGTCATAGCCAATGGTGTCATCAACAATTCCGTTATGGTCGTTGTCAATTCCATCAGCAATCTCATCTGGGTTTCTCCAAATATTTTCTTTCAAATCCGGATGGAGCCAGTCCACACCGGAATCAATAATAGCCACCACAACTTTCGTCGATTGTAAAGGGGGAGATTGATAATAAGGATAAGCATTAATGTCCTCTCCCGTCAGTCCGCTTGTAGTTTTTAGCACATCATTATAGAACCCGGAGACTGCTTCTATGGCCAGGTAGTCCTGGCCTTGATTATTTAAATACCATTGATTGGCAAAAAGCGAATCTGCCGGAAGGCCAAACAGCTCCATCATATATTCCGGTTCAATAGAGATAATATTGTCGGCGCCAAACCGGTCAACTATATCCTGCTCGCTGATATCTTTGTTGTCTGAAATAAAAATATGATACTGATTCCAGAACTTGTTGAGCGGTGTGACCTCTTTTATTTTGAAGGATGAAACATTTTCCAGCCTCTCGCCCCGGGCAAGTGCTTTGGAATAATTTTCGAATTTTACACCCTCTTTTAATTTCAGAATAAATCTGCCCGGGACTTTCCCCCCGCTACTTGCTGAAGCAGGGCTGACAAATATGAATATGTATGCGAGTGACAATGCAGAAATAAAGCAATTGAAGAATAATTTCTTGCTAAACGTATTTATCATATTTCCCTTTGGAACGCTCATCTTTTAAGTCCAACAATCAGTTAAAGTTAAAACGGTTTATGGTACATTATGTTCAAACAGTTATAATTATATATATCTCATTCGCAGAAAATGTCAAAGGTAAGTTTCTTGTGGCCTGGGATATGTTCAGAACTACGAAGATAATGGAAATCCATTTGTTTTGATTAAAATTACCGTAACAGTAAAAGCCATTTCATAAATGGTTGGCTTTTTGTTGAAAAGATACGATAATTGAAAAGATAATGAACTTGCTTGGATCTGATATATGAAAATAGCTGTAATTGGCGGTGGTGCGGCCGGCTTTTATGGGGCCATCACCGCCGCTTCATCAGATAAATCTTTAGACATTACCGTTTTTGAAGCTACCGGAGAAGTTTTGGACAAAGTAAGAATTTCTGGCGGCGGCCGGTGTAATGTCACCCACAATTGCATTGATATTAACGAACTGATTAATAACTATCCCCGCGGCAAAAAAGAACTGCTGGGTGCTTTCAGCAGATTTCAACCAAAAGACATCATTTTCTGGTTTAAGAATCAGGGGGTGAGGCTGAAAACGGAAAGCGATGGGCGCATGTTTCCGGTAACTGATAAAGCATCGACAATTATTGACTGCCTGAAGAATTGTGCCGAGAGATTGAACATAAAAATAAAATATAACGCCCGGATAAAATCGATTTATAAGTCAAGGCATCTTTTTGAAGTGTTTGGAAACGACAAATCTTCGGGTAAATACGATACAATATTGCTGACTACAGGAAGCTCCCCGGTCGGTTACAGAATCGCAAAGTCACTGGGACACAATATTGTCCCCCCGGTTCCCTCTCTATTTACTTTCAAAATTGACGACAGAAGACTTGACGGTTTATCAGGAGTTGCTTTTGAAAATGTGGAATTGTCTCTAGTTTTAAAATCAAAAAAAAATCCCAAACAACGGGGGCCATTATTGATAACCCACTGGGGCTTAAGCGGACCTTCGGTTTTAAGACTTTCGGCCTGGCAAGCAAGACAATTGCATGATCTAAAATACAAAGCCGAATTAATAATTGATTTTGTTCCCGATATGACCAACGAATTACTTTATCAAAAATTTGCTTCATATAAAGACCAGAACGGCAAGAAACAGATTTCAAGCGGCAACCCAGCCTTGCTTCCTAAAAGATACTGGAAGAAAATTTTGGATCGTTTGAATATTGACCAAAACGGGTCATGGAAAGATATCTCAAAAAAAAGAGTTAACCTGATTATCTCAGAACTAAAGAGCAGCCGCTTTATTATTAAGGGAAAAGGAATTTTCAAAGAAGAGTTTGTCACCTGCGGAGGTGTAAACTTAAAAGAAGTTAATTTCAAAAACATGGAGAGTAAACTTTGCGGCGGGCTCTTTTTTGGCGGTGAGGTTTTAGATATCGATGGCATTACCGGCGGTTTTAATTTTCAGTCTGCCTGGACAACCGGTTGGCTCGCCGGCAAGAGCATGGGGAACTTGCAGCCAATAGAATAATATCGCTTGACAATAACTGACTCCATAGTATATTTTCCTATTATAGATATTTATTTTCTCACAAAAAAACCAATGAGGTGAGATTGTTTTTGTTCAAGAACCATTTCTTTGCTAAGATATCAATGATCATGCTGATAGCGCCTGTACCCTTATTTGCGGGGCAAGGAAGAGTCAGTAGCTCTGGTGACACAATTCAAGTTGTATCTATGCATCCAAAATGGAAAACAGCTGAAATTATTGAGGGTAGTTTCTCAACTGCCAATCAAAACTCATTTGAAGAAAAGGCTGTAGAGTTTCTTATATTAAAGAAAAATCTGATAAGAATATATTCCCCTGCTTCTGAGTTGAAGCATATTTCCACCAAAACAGATAATATCAATTTTACTCATGTTCGTTTTCAACAGCAGTTTAATGATATACTTATTTGGGGCTGTGAAACTATTGTTCACTTTGACGAAGAAGATAAAATATATTTACTCGGTGGACAAACTATTGCCACCCCGGAGATTTCTACAATTCCATCCTCAAGCTCAAGTCTTGCAGAACAATCTGTACTTGATGAATTGGGCAAGAGGCTTAATGTGGGTTATACTTTCAAAGAAACAGAACTAATAATCTATCCTGACGATGACATTCCCAGGTTGTGCTGGCAGGTTGTTATTGAGGATTTTGAATCTATTCCGGCCAGATGGAGATGTTTTGTTGATGCCAGCACACTGGAAATTCTATTGATCTACAATGACCTTCCCTCAGATGGCCCGGCTGTTGGAGTTGGCAATGACGTTCTTGGTGTGGAACGCTCTTTCGGGACTTATGAATTCGGTGGAACTTATAAAATGGTTGATGCCTCGCTTCCTATGTATACCGCACCAGTAGAAAACTTTCAAGGGGTAATCAATACTCACTTGGGTACTTTTTCCGCAACTAACCCTTTTGCAAATTTTGGCCCTGGTAATACCTGGAATTATCATTGGCTAGAGGAAGCCTGTGTCTCCAGTCAGTATAATATCTCACTCGCATATTACTATTTTTACAACACTTTTGGGCGAGATAGTTGGGATGACAATAATGCCTCGGTTCATGGTATTGCTTATGCGTCAGGCATTGGTAACAACGCCTATTGGCTGGGAAACGGCCAGATTGCCTTTGGTTCGGGCGATTCTGTTAGATATCTCCCATGGTCAGGAGCGGATGATATGGTTGCCCATGAATTTGCTCACGGCGTAACCCAGACTACCGCTAACTTAACTTATCTTTTTCAGTCAGGAGCATTAAACGAGTCATATTCGGATTTTTTTGGTGTCATGGTTGACCGGGATGACTGGACCATTGCCGAAGACATTAGCCTTTTTGCAACTGGTTTCTTGCGAAGCATGGAAGACCCTCATCAGGGTGCTATTCCTGACTACTATGCCTTTGGATATCAACCCGCTCACATGAGTGAATATGTTGAAATATCTGCATTAAACGATAACGGAGGTGTTCATTCTAATTCCGGTATTCCAAACAGGGTAGCATATCTTGTTGGATCAGTAATCGGGAAAGATAAAACCGAACAAATTTGGTATAGAACTCTTACTACTTACCTCACCCCCGGCAGTTCTTTCCACTTTTGGGGGCAGATGACCGGACAATCAATTATTGATCTCTATGGATACGGAACAGAGCTTGATGCACTTAGCGCAGCTTTAGATTCGGTGGGGATATACCAGCCTTTTGTAATCCCTGATCCACTTACTTTTTCAGTCAAGTTCGGGACAATTGAATCTGAAGAATTAATTGTTTATTCCGGCCTGACAGATACTGTGATTATTGACTCTGTTAAAATTGCTAACGGATTAGTCTCAGTAAATGATATCTTCCCAGTATCTATCATGAACGGCGAGGGGCTTTCGTTACAGGTATTGTTTGATGCTTCATCTTATATAGCATGTGACATGGGTAATTACTATGACACATTAGAAATCTATAACTCATCCATATACAACCCCCAAATAGCCGTTCCGGTCGACATTTCAATTACTGGTGATAGAGAAGGTGGTCGTGGAGGAAATATCTATGAAAGTTGTGATCCCCCATCTAGAAACCGTATAGACAACCTTGCTCGAGTTCATAACACAGGTGCAATATCAGAATTAAACAGGTCTGGTGAAGATGGACTTTATCGATCCACCCTTTTGGTTGGGTTAATTGATGGGATTGACACCACAGTTTACATGGATATTTATGATGCCAAATCTTTTCTACCTGAATCAGGTTTTAGGGATTCTTTTAACGTTCGCACTCGCTACAGTACAAGGTATTGCGATATATTTGCTGACCAGTCAAAGGTAGTTGGCACTGTCGAATTTTTCTATAAGTATTACTTTAATGAACACTGCGGTGAAATTATTGCCGAGTACAACTTAACTAACATCTGTGATACTACTTTAGAAATTGTAGTCGGCATATTTGCAGATTTTGATGTTAATGGAGCAGATTTCGTAAGTAATCTGGCCGGCCTTGACGTTGAAAACAACATTGGATTTGTTAGTAACACTTCAAACAGCAGAGCAATTGGTATCAAACCAATGGGGGCAACGCCAAGAAATATGAGACTGGTTAACAATCAAGCTGATATCTGGCCAACCGGAAACCTTGAACCTGGGTTTGCCTATCGAGAAATGATGGAAACTACCAATAAAACAGGCACCGGAGCATTTGATTGGTCAATTCTTCTGACATTTGAAACAGCTACTTTAGCCCCAGGTGACACTTTGCAATATGCCGCTGCTTTTATTCATTCAGATATTGGTTTATCTGACTTGATTGACATGTTTGACAACATAGGAACATATAAAGACTCTGCGGTATTATTTCCTGATACCAATAATATTGCGGTAACTCAAAGAATAGGTCAACTTGTTTCAGACACGACTATATTTATAAACTATTCTACAATTGGTGAAGAACCTTCGGTATCCTGGGAAGCGTCTCATGATAGCAGTTGGCTTAGTCTTAGCGATTACTCAGGGATGACCGACCAGGAAATTACAATTTCTTTCGACATAACGGGAATGGAACAGGGAATTTATTTTGACAGTATTATGTTCACATCTCCTTCAGCAATAAATACTCCGGTATATACCAAAATTGAATTGCTTCTTCATCCCGAAGGAAATATAATTAGTGTACCTCTAACCAATCTCCAGAGAATAAAAGACGGACTAAAATTAGCAATTGACGGTGATACAATTATGGTTGGTCCCGGTGATTACCATGAATATATGATAATTGAAGACAAAAGCATCTTCATCAAAAGCACTGAAGGCCCATCAAAAACCACGCTCTTCCAGGTAACACAATATCTCGGACGAACTATTGAAATTAGAGAGTGCTATGACAAGAGGGTGGAAATCTCCGGATTTACGCTTACCAATTTAGGGAATGGGAATGGATCTGGTTGGATTCTATATGTGAGGGAAACTAATTATGACTCAATATACATATACGACAACATAATCCTTGAAGCTGGGTGGGGATTTTATCTTCGTGCAAGGATGATCCATGTTTACAACAACATTTTCATTGGCGGATCGAAATTTTCTGCAATCTGGGTGCAAAGCTCTGGTGCAAGTGCAGATATAAGAAACAACATCTTCTATAACAATAAAGCCTCTGTTGCCACACTTAACGGAGGGTCTGCCTACTTGAGAGGAAATATCATTGTTAACTCTGAATCTTATGGATTATATGGTGACAATATTGACTCTGATTGTAACATTATCTGGGGGAATGGACCAGATTATATGGAAGG
>JACZYS010000043.1 GCA_022570975.1 Candidatus Zixiibacteriota bacterium
TGCCGTCAATTGTTGCCTCGGCCGAAGATGCAAGAAAACTAAGATTGAAGAGCCCTTTTTTAAAAGCAATATTTTCACCTTTGGTGATAGGGTCGCCCTTTTTTTTGACCATGACCATCTCAATGTCTTCCGGTGGGAGGCCCAGTTTGTTGGCTACGTTCAATGGAACCACGGTGCCGGGGAGATGAGTCCGGGCGACTACATCATTGGGGTTGACCATGTCGCCGACTTTTACAATGACTTCCCCCTTAAGAGGCAGGATTCTTCTTTTTTGAACTATCAGCTGGTCGGTTACTTTTAATCCGGGCGTATATGCGTGACCCATTTATGTTTTCCTTATCATTCTTATTTTCAAACTATTGTTGCCGATTTTTTCTTCTCTTTTTTCTGATAACAATCATGAGAATGATGCCCAATGCGACATATATGGGAAGCATTGAGAATCCGTCTTTCTTTTCTGTGTCAGTGTCAATATCAGCAATTTTCAAATTTTCTTTGGGAAGGGAAGCCTCTATGTTTTCGGTTGAAAATGATGCAGCAATTTTCTCAAAAATAGGCAGGCTTTCATCGAAAATGGAATCAGGAGCAAAGAAATAAAATGATGCCACACCTCTTTCATAAAGTTTTTGCATTAACAAGTTTTTCTTAAACGATTTAGATCTTTGAGTTATTGTGCTGAAGACAGAAATAATCTTGCTCTTCTTGTCGTATTTTGGATATTCAGTTTTCAAATCTGCCAGATTATCAGATACCGGAAAGTATCTGAGTCCCCTCCCAAAAGAGACCAGCATCATCTGAAGAATGGAATCTATCTGGGTATCGTTTAACTCACCAACGGTGTCAATTGTAACAATTAAATAGCTGCCGCTAAAAAAAGGAGAGTTTGCAGATGGCGCCAGTACGGCGTCATAGTCATACCTATTTTTTCCAGTTTTGTTTCTGGAGAGAAAAAGGTCAACGGTGTTAAAGTCAATCTGTTCCCAAGTATCGGGATACTCAATAACAAACCCTCCGCTTAAACTGACATAAGGTCTTGCGGTCAAACTTGGAGTAACAAATATCATTAGCAGGATAAGTAAGGCCGGGATGGTTTTTAAATTTTGTAGCATATCACTTCTCATTATCTTGATGTTAGTTTTTCAAGACCGTCTCGCGGATAAATATCAAGCTCCACCATCCACTCGGTCAGGTACTTAACTCTATCAGTTTCATTTAATGTAGAAAGGTCAAACGGCCGGCCTCTTCCGTCTAAGATAATTCCAACAACTCCGCCATAGACATCTTTTGTAACTTTGTTTCCTTTGCCGGCTCCAATATCAAAATTGTTGAGCGGGGCCAGGGTTGCTTTGGCCGTTATGGGAAGACCGTTATCCTCCAAGCCCAATTTGAACAGTTTCATCTCAAGGTGATTCAAAGTTCCGGAGACAGTGCCGTCGGGAAGCTCAATTGAATATTCAAGTACCGGTATGTTTGGTTTTTTGGGTTTCCCAACAGGTGCAACGCAAGTTCCCATGTGAATCAGGCAATCTTTTTCAAAAACTTCGCTTGCTGCTTTTGGCTGAACTTCGCAAAGCACGCCTAATTGCGGCATCATAAAGATTGAGTCAACGGTTAGTCTGGTAATTCCCTCGGGCAAAAAAGCGTCAATCATCATTAACGCCGACTGTTGTCTTCTGGGAGCATGCGAAAGAACACCGCCGGAGCCGATTAACATATCAAGGCTTATCATATTTACAATTGATGCACCCGATGATGACTGCTCAAAAGCATCGGCAATTGTTCTTTGCTGTTGTACTCCCTTGAGCGCGCTGGCAAAACTTTTGTGCTGTATAAAGGCAAGTCGGAGAGCCTCTTTGGCAATAGCCTGCTCAAAAATAAGCTCTTCTAAAGATTGGGGGATAGTAGTCGGGCGAATCATTTTATTTTTTACCCGGTTGCGAAGGTCTCTTTCATCCATAGGAAACGGTACCCATCGCATAACTTTTGGAACGGTTGCTTCGGCAAAGACATTTGAGATTGAATAGGACATGCCCAGGTTTGCCGAGACGGTTCTGTTGAATACCGGTTTATTGTCTTCCGGTCTGAAGACAGAGAAGATATCGGTTGTGGCCCCGCCAATATCAACTCCCACGGCCTCAATATTATACTGGTCGGCGATTGTCTGGATTATCAGTCCTACGGCACCGGGAGTCGGCATGATTGGAACATCGGTCCAGGACATCAGTTTTTTGTAACCGGGTGCCTGGGCCATGACGTGCTCCATAAACAGTTCATGAATTTCCTCACGAGCCGGTGCAAGGTTTTCGCGCTCAAGTACCGGACGAATATTATCAACAGTTTTCAAATCAACTTTATCAGCCAAAGTTTCTTCCACGCTTTTTGCGGCATCTTTATTTCCTGCAAAAATAATTGGCAGTTTGTAACTTGAGCCAAGACGAGGACGAGGGTCGGCGGCGGCAATCAGTTCGGCCAGTTCTACTACGTGGGTAGTAGTTCCGCCGTCAATTCCGCCGGAGAGGAGAATCATGTCCGGTCTCAAATGTCTTATTCTTTCAATCTGCTGGTGAGACAGTCTTTTGTCATTAGACGATATGACATCCATCACAATTGCCCCGGCTCCAAGAGCAGCTCTCTCCGCAGATTCAGCAGTCATTGAGCGGACCACGCCGGCCACCATCATTTGTAAACCGCCGCCGGCCGATGAGGTGGAGATGAAAACATCGGTGCCTTTATCTCCTTGAACCGGTGAAATAATTTTTCCGTTATCATCAATAAGTTGACGACCGGATAATTCCTGAAGTTCTGTTATTGCATTGAGTGCGCCCATGGTAACATCTTCAAATGGTGCTTCAACCGTGGTTGGGGCTTCACCACGTGTGGTCTGACGGTATTCGCCGTTGACATATTCTATTAAGATAGCTTTGGTTGTTGTAGAGCCGCAGTCGGTAGCAATTATAACTTTAATATCATC
The DNA here is from genome assembly GCA_022570975.1 of Candidatus Zixiibacteriota bacterium. Taxonomy (GTDB): domain Bacteria; phylum Zixibacteria; class MSB-5A5; order GN15; family FEB-12; genus JACZYS01. The sequence continues at coordinate 2,972 of JACZYS010000043.1, forward strand.
CGGGTTGTCAAATTTTGCCATTTTATTCCAGTACTTTAAATCTTTTAACCGTTTACTTTATTTAGGTTTACATACAATTCAGCCCGGCGAATACGGGGCAGCTCACATAAAGGGCACATTATAAGCTAATGCCGTCAAATTGTAAAGAGTCTTTTTGAGGCGGATAATTGAATCAAACAGTTTATATGAATCAATTGTTACCCATATATAATTCTCAAAAGCGCAGTTCTTGATTGATGACGATTTTTGACTTGACTTGAGTTCTTGTCCTGATTAGATTTAGCGCCAAATTTAAGAGTAAGAACATGAACATGTTCATGCTCTGTTTTGAACAATTTATGACCTCTATTCGTTTTCTGTTTGTTGTATTTGGTTGAGCTGTTGCTACCGATCTGGTAATTCTTTATCATAAGTAAAGGTATAAGATTGTTTCGAGTTATTCTGACATTGCTGACATCAATTAAGAACCCCGGAAAAATAAAAACAATTTTATTTTCTATACTTTTAATTCTTATAACTATCCCCAACTTGAATGGCCAGGAAAACGAAGTTGAATCTTCAAATATTGCGACTTCTAAAATTGTAGCAAGTATCCTTTCCGCCCCAACCGACGTTTCTGCAAAAGACACTGATAATGACAAAGGTCAGTCAATAACCATCAACTGGACTCTATCTGCCGATGACAAAGACGGTGGAGCTGTTAGCGGCTACAAAATATATCGTGCTGTTGAGGGGTCAAATGAATTTGTGGAAGTTGGAAATGAATCCGAAGGGACAACCAAGAGCACTGATAACAAAACCACCGACGGCGTCTCATATATATATAGAGTTGATAGCTATCAAATTCTTTTGGATTCGGTGGGGAATAAGTCTTTTGTAACAAGTGCCTCTGTTGCCAGCTCTCCGGTTAAATCTTCAGCTCAATGGTTTAACTTCAATAGAGGATACTGCCTCATCTTCGTTCTCTTTGTGAGCGGGGCTATTATATACTATATCAGGAAAGCTTCCGCCGGTGGCGAGATATATGTCCGCAAGCTGGGCGGTATTGATGCCGTTGACGAGGCCGTCGGTCGGGCAACTGAAATGGGAAAGAAAGTATTTTTTATTCCCGGTATTCAGGATATGAATAATGTTCAGACAATTGCAGGGATAGCAATACTTGGACGCGTTGCCCAGAAAGCAGCAGAATATGGAACCTGGCTTGAAGTCCCGGTTTCAAAATCTCTGGTTATGGTCACAGCCAGAGAAACTATGAAAGAAGCTTATACTGCCGTTGGTCGTCCTGATGCTTTTAATGAGGCACAAGTACATTTCTTAACTGATGACCAGTTTGGCTATGCGGCCGCAATTGATGGAATGGTAGTGCGTGAAAAGCCGGCGACAATATTTTATATGGGAGCCTTTTTTGCCGAGTCATTAATTCTGGCCGAAACCGGAAATGCAGCCGGAGCCATTCAAATTGCAGGAACGGCCATGCCTTCTCAGCTCCCCTTTTTTGTTGCTGCATGTGATTACACTCTGATAGGTGAAGAGCTTTTTGCCGCCTCGGCTTATCTTTCAGGAGAGCCGAGACAGCTCGGGTCGCTAAAAGGTCAGGATATTGGAAAAGCTTTATTCTTAGTTGCTATCATTGTTGGAATAATAATGGAATCTTTTGGCTGGACTATAGGCGGCCATAACTTAAGTGCCATTTTTAAGGTGAATTAGGCGAATATTATGAGAAGAGAAATACCATTAATAATTACAACTGTTACCGGACTTGTTTTTGCAATTAGTTATTTTATTCCCCACATGCCGTTTGGTAACTCTGAGAATATTTTTGGTGAATGGATTTCAATTGTACAGGCATTTGCTATCTGGCTTGGTGTTTTAAACTTAGTTAAAGTTTCTATTGATAAGATTTTAAGTAAAAAAGGGGATGCATATTATTCATACATTGTAATTATCTCATTGGGAATAATGTTAATTGTCGGTTTCTGGGATGGACTTTCCGGACTCTACGCAGATCCTCCTTATCCGGTCATAGATGACAGTACATCGTTTTACTGGATATTCAAAAATATTTATACGCCTCTGACTTCCACCATGTTTGCCATGCTTGCCTTTTTTGTAGCCTCAGCATCTTACCGTGCCTTTCGGGCAAGGAATTTTCAAGCAACCTTATTGCTGATAGCCGGATTTTTTGTAATGGGCGGAAGAGTTCCCCTTTTTGACTTAATGATATCCGGTATCACAGATGTTCCCGTCTTCAGTCATTTTGCCGACTGGATTATGACCTATCCCAATACCGCCGGACAGAGAGCTATTATGATTGGCATTGCTTTGGGGATTATGTCATCCTCGCTCAGGATAATTCTGGGGATTGAGCGCTCTCATATTGGAGGCAAAAGTTAATGGCCAACACAATTTCAATTATTCTCTTAATTCTTCTGGGCTTATCACTAGTTTATGTTCTTGTCAGAACTCTTAAGGGCAATCCTATAGGAAGAAGGATAGTTTTTTTATATGTGGCTATTGCGGCTGCTATCCCATTGTTCATGGACTTAGAGGTGCCCTTACCAATAACGACCGATGTCAGGAATTTATATGATGCTCTGGAAAAACTTCCCGATGGGTCAAAAGTTATGGCCGCCTTTGACTATGACCCTCCTTCGGCACCGGAACTCCAACCAATGGCGGTTGCTTTTATGAAATATGCTTTCAAGAGAGACTTCAAAATTATCATTATGGGACTCTGGCCTCAGGGACCTATTCAGGCTAATATGGCCATTGATGAAGCAATGCAGGATCCGGAAATTGCAGCCAAAAATTTGCAGTATGGTGTTGATTATGTCAACCTGGGTTTCCAGTCAGGAAATGAGTTTGTAATTCAGTCAATGGGCACGGCCTTCAAGACTATGTTCCCGAAAGATTACAGAACCACTCCTTATGACTCTATTCCATTGATGAGAAATATTGTAAATTTTAGTAATATTGATTTTGTGATGAATTTTAGTTCGGGAGAACCCGGGACAATACAATGGGTGCAGATTGCTGTTGATCGTTTCGGTTCTGTTTTGGGTGCAGGTAATACTGCCGTGCAAGCTCCGCAAGTTTATCCATATTTGCGCGCCGGTCAAATGGTGGGACTTTTGGGTGGAATGAGCGGTGCGGCTGAATTTGAAAAAATTACAGCAGAAAAAGGTAAGGCAAGCACATTTATTTTATCTCAGATGATAGCCCATGCAATTGTGATTATTTTGATTTTGATTGGTAATGTCGCTTATTTTAGCGAGAAAAGAAAAAAGAAGTAGTATGGACATTGGAATGTTTTTTGCAGCCCTGTTAACTCTGGGTATATTTTCTTTCCTCTATAAAGATAACCCCGTTTATAAAGTTTGTGAGGCAATTTTTGTAGGTGTCTCTGCAGGATTTTGGGCAATCACTTATTTCTTTGATAACATTCACAAGAAATTCTGGCTGGGCGTTTTCCCGCAAGAGGGAGACTCACCGGATTACTGGCTATGGGGCGGAGCAATTCTCGGATTTTTGATGCTCCTTAGAATCAGCAATAAAATTGGATGGATAGCCAGATGGCCGCTTTCATTTATTGTCGGAGCCACGGCCGGTTTGTATATGATGCTTTACTTCGTTTCTAATGCCTTAAATCAAGTAGCCGATACCATGATGCCAATCGTGGCATACGCTTCTGATAACTCTGTTTTGTGGCTCGATACTTTTGGCAATTTCATAGTTGTCCTTGGAGTTGTAACCGGTTTGATATATTTCTTTTTCTCAAAAGAACATAAAGGACTGTTTGGCACCGGCGCACAAGTCGGGACATGGTTTTTGATGATAACTTTCGGTGCTTCTTTTGGATATACGGTAATGAGCCGTATGTCACTCTTGATTGGCAGATTAGATTTTCTGTTTGGAGATTGGTTAGGACTGTTCTAACTGTGAAAAACAGTTTAGCTGACAGATCATCCGGGGGGATTATATGCGCAGCACTAATCACTATATTCTTTTTTTCCGGCCCGCTTCACTCCCAAGAAGACCTTGTTTCTCTTTCTGTAAAAAAAATAGCACCGCCCTCTTCGCTATTGGCTACTGACCACAAATACGACAACGGTAATTCGATATCTCTCAGCTGGGTTCCTTCAATTGATGACGCTCTTATGAACAACCCTATAGTTGCCTATAAACTGTACCGCTCGTCAAACGACACTGAACCAAATCTAATTGCCGAACTTCCACCCGGAAGCAGTTACTTTCTGGATAACGGTGTCAGCACTGACAACAGCTACAGTTATTCTGTTTCTGCCAGTACAAATGCTTATGAAGTTTTATCTAACCGGACCGAGTCAATAACTCCCCAAAGCGAATGGATAAATTACAACAAGAAATATCTTTTCTTGATGGTCATGATAATCTCCGGTGCAATTATGTATTTTATAGTTTCAGCAAAAAGAGGCAAAGAACTTTTTGTCCGGAAAATTGCCGGACTGGAAGCAATTGATGAAGCCGTAGGACGGGCTACAGAAATGGGACGCCCCATAATGTATATCCCGGGAATTCAGGATATGGACGATGTCCAGACTATTGCCTCGCTTACAATTCTGGGGAGAATAACACGGACCATTGCCGAATATGACAGCAAAATTTTCATGCCGGTCGCCCGCTCTTTGGTAATGACAGCCGCCAGAGAAACAATCAAAGCATCATATCAGGCCGCGTCACGACCGGATTCATACAGCGATGACATGGTAAATTATATTACCGATGAACAGTTTGGATACGTAGCTCATGTCAACGGTCTGATGGTTAGAGAAAAGCCGGCGACGGTGTTTTTGCTCGGTGCTTTCTTTGCCGAGTCATTGATATTGGCCGAGACCGGAAATTCTATCGGGGCCATTCAAATTGCCGGCACAGCTCGTCCGGCACAGCTTCCGTTCTTTATTGCCGCCTGTGATTTTACGCTGATAGGTGAAGAGCTTTTTGCAGCTTCGGCCTATCTTTCCGGTGAGCCAATGCAGCTGGGGTCGCTTAAGGGGCAGGATGTAGGTAAAGCCATAGCAATGTTTTTTGTTCTTCTTGGGGTTTTGGCTGCCACTGTTTCTGCTGCCTGGGATATTGAGTTATTTAATAATTTACTGGATAACTTAAATGAATTATTCTCTTAGGATTAATTTGAGGATTCGAAAATGAGAAGAAATATTCCTCTTGCCGTTACCTTTGTAGTCGGTATGCTTTTGATTGTCTCCGTCTTTCTGCCGCCCATTGAGACAATCGGCGAAGATTTTGGCGTCTTTTTTAGCATTATTGCCGTCTTTGCCTTTTTCCTTGGCGGCGGGAATCTTATCAAAGTTCATTTCGGGAAAATCATGAAGAAATCAAATGACTGGGAATTTTCTCTGGTGACTGTTGTCGGATTTTTTGCCATGCTCATAATAGGACTTTTTAAGATTGGTGCTCCGGGTGATATCTCTACATCTGTCACTGCCGAAGGATCATATTTTCAGGAAATGTTTGTCTATCTCATAAACCCTCTTCAATCTACCATGTACGCCCTCCTTGCGTTTTTTGTAGCTTCGGCCTCATACCGCGCCTTCAGGGCAAAAAACAGAGAAGCAACAATTCTGCTTGTGGCCGCATTCATAATCTTGTTAGGCAGGACACCATTGGGAATGATGCTGACCGGATGGATTCCGGAGTCATTTTCAATTTTTCAGGTTCCCAATCTGGCTGTCTGGATAATGAATTCTCCCAACCTTGCCGGACAAAGAGCAATCATGATTGGAATATCTTTGGGTGTGGTGGCCATGTCACTGAGGTTGATCTTGGGCATTGAACGGACATATCTGGGGGGAGATGATAAAGGCTAAAATGTTGCTGCTTACTTTTTCAGATATAGGTCTCATTGTAACTCTGGTTATTATTGCCGCAGGTTTGGGTTTGATATTGAAACTTGCTTTAAAGGGGAAAGAGATTGATAGACGGATCATTTTTATATTTATCTTTTTCTCGGTCGCCTCGCCGATAATTTTTCAAATTAAATTTAGTGAAAAAGCGACAGCGGTTGTGAAATCAATTTATGATAAGATTGATAATTTGCCGGAAGGCTCAAAGATTCTGATCTCCTTTGATTTTGACCCGGCCATGGCACCGGAGGTTCAGCCGATGGCCATTGTGCTGGGCCGGCACGCCCTGATAAAAGGACATGAAGTTGTATTCATGTCACTCTGGACAACCGGGCAGTCACTTTTGACAGAAATAATTAATGAATATATTTTGCCCGACTTTCCAGAAAAACAAGAATTTATTGACTACGTCACTTTAGGTTTTAAAGCCGGCAACGAGGGAGTCCTAAAAGTAATAGCCACCGATTTCAAAAAGATGTTCCCGGTTGACAATAACGGCCGGCCGCTTGACTCTATTCCAATTTTTGATGGTGTCAAATCATGCTCAGACTTTGATCTTGTCATCTCAATCGGCGGAGGAAAACCGGGTCCAAAAGAATGGATTCTCTTTGTCACTGACCCCTCAAATATCCCTATGGCGGTTGGTGTGGCCGCGGTTATTGCTCCGCAGATGTATCCATATTATCCGGCACAAGTTTTGGGGATTATGGGTGGTGTCAAAGGAGCTGCCGAGTATGAGTCGGAATTTATCGGCAACTATGAAAGATTTAAAGATATGAAAACTCCCGGTCTGTTGACCATGGGGCCCCAAACTTTGGCCCACACAGTCATAATGGCCTTTATAATTATTGGAAATATTATTTATTTTAGAAAAAGAAAAAAAGAGGCAAAATCATGAGAAAATCATCGCTCATGGTTTTAGCAACAGTTGCAACTTTGTTTATTGTCAGTTGGATTTTCAAAGGAATTGCTCTGGAAGATATTTATGAGTCAAACTATTTGCAGGGTTTCCTTTTGACTTTTTCTGCTTTTTTAACTCTTTCAATTATGTCTTTTTTGTACAAAGATAATCCCTTTTATAAATTTTCAGAGCATCTCTTTGTGGGTGTCTCTGCCGCCTATGCCATGGTGGTTGGATTCTGGACAACGATTGTAGGGAATTTAGTCCCGAGACTTTCCGAGTCATTATCAAATTTCTTCCAGATACCTTACCAGGAGGGAACATATAATTTCTTTTATTATCTTCCGGTGATTTTTGGACTGATGCTGCTGATGCGGCTCTCAAAAAAACATGGCTGGATGTCTCGCATTCCACTGGCCTTTATCATCGGAACAACCGCCGGTCTGAATTTTATCGGATATCTCCGTTCAGATTTTACCAACCAGATTGCGGCAACATTTATTCCTCTTTTAGGAGCTGCCGGAGAGTGGAAAGGAATTGGCGATTTCTTTTCAAATCTCTCGTTATCGGCCGGTGGTCAGCTGGTCATGATGCTTTCAAACTGGGTAATATTTTTAGGTGTTTTTTGTGGTTTGATATATTTCTTTTTCTCACGTGAGCATACCGGTCTTTTTGGAAAAGCTTCAAGAGTCGGAATCTGGATTTTGATGATAACTTTTGGAGCTTCGTTTGGATACACAGTAATGGGAAGGATCTCTTTACTTGTAGGTAGAATTACTTTCCTATTTAAAGATTGGTTAGGAATAATTAGTTAGAATTAATTTAATTGTTGTGATATAAAGGAGAACTAAATGAGAATAAAATATTCGTTCTTGCTCGCACTCTTTCTTCTTTTGATTCCTTTTTCGGCTCTAATTTTCGGACAAGATGGAGCAGCAGCGTCAGGAGAAACGGAGTCTGCAGATTCCTTAGCACTGACCTTGCCTGCCCCTGTTACTAATTTGAAAGCTATCAACACTCCCAATGATCACGGGCATTCATTCACCGTCACCTGGGATATCTCTGCCGATGACGGAGGTGGTTTGAAAAACGTATTATTTTATCGGGTTATGCGTTCTGATAATCCTGATAGCAGTTTCAAACAAAGAGGAGAGAATAAATTGCCAAGAGGTGCGTCAACCTATCAGGATAATGGTTCCAAGAGAAAAGAGTCTGATGATTTTTCGGCAGACTTCACCGATTTTTATTATCGCATTGATGCAATTACAATTGACTCCAATGTTTTTTCATCTTCAGGGATTTATGGTCCGGTGCAGTCAAAAGGGGAATGGTATAACACCGGTAGAACCCCGGTACTGGTGGCAGTGATAATTTTCTTAATCCTGACAATGATATTTGTGGCTCTGGCCAAAAAAGGAGCTGACCTTTATATACGCCCTCTTGCTGGTATAGAGGCCGTTGATGACGCTATCGGACGTGCCACTGAAATGGGAAAACCTATTCTTTATATATTAGGGCTGGGAGGTGCTGACCAGATAGCGACTATTGCCTCTTTTACAATTTTAAGCCGGGTTGCCAAGCAGGTTGCTGAGTATCAGACTAAACTGATTGTTCCATGTTATGACCCAATTGTCATGACTGTTGCCCAAGATATTGTGAAGTCGTCTTTCATGGATGCCGGACGGGTTGATGATTACAAAGAAGAATCTGTTTATTTTGTAACTCAGTCACAGTTTGCTTATGTAGCCGCCGTTAACGGAACTATGCTCAGAGAGCTTCCTGCCACCAACATGTATATGGGCAAGTTTTATGCCGAATCTCTTATCCTCGCCGAAACCGGAGCTCTGGCCGGCTCAATTCAGATTTCCGGAACTGATGAAATTGCTCAGATTCCATTTTTTGTAGTCGCCTGTGACTACACCTTAATTGGCGAAGAGCTTTATGCAGCATCTGCATACTTGGGCAAAGAGCCAATTTTATTAGGCTCGCTCAAAGGACAGGATATGGCCAAAGCGGCCATTATTGTTTTGATGATTATTGGTGTTGTTACTGCCAACATTGGCGGTGAGACCTTAGAAAATTTTAGAGAACTTTTTAAAGTTATTAATTAGGAGGGAAGCTTAATGCGAAGACAAATACCATTTGCGCTTGTATTTATTTTCGGTACTTTTATGGTGTTCCAGTATTTTGTTCCCCATGAAACTTCCGAATGGATTTATGAATACTTGCTGGACTGGATTGCAATAATAGGAATTTTTGCCCTGGCTCTTGGAATCTGGTCTTTTTACAAGGTGTCGGTAGATAAAATCAAAGACAAAAATGAGGACTGGCCTTATTCCGTGATAAGTTTATCGGGTCTTTTCGTGATGATATTCTTTGGCTTTACGGCCAGAACCGGTGAGTCCTGGGGATTCTATTTTCCCGCACTTCTAATTCTAACTGCCGGATTGGGTATGTTTACTATGGCATATACGGAAACATCATCATCCAAAAGTAAAACATCGGCAATGATAGGTTTGGGACTGATTGTAGTTTTTGTTATAATTTCAATTATGGATAACTCATGGAATTTTTACTTCTATACTCAGGAGGGTCTAAAAAACATCGCATTTATCAGTTTCTTTGAGCATATTATGATTCCTATTCAGGCAACTATGTTTTCACTGCTTGCTTTTTTCATCTCATCGGCTGCATATCGTGCCTTCAGGGCAAGAAATCTTTTGTCTTCAATCCTGCTGATTGCAGCATTAATTGTGATGCTTAGATTTAATCCGTATCTGGGTCCGGTAAGTGGATTGATGGCAGATGGTGCAGACTGGCTCATAAATGTGCCAAATCTGGCCGCCAAAAGAGCAATCATTATCGGAATCGGTCTGGGAATTGTGGCTACCTCGCTTAAAGTCTTATTGGGTATTGAACGTAGCTATATGGGTAAAGGATAATCAATATGAATATATTTGAAAAAATGATGTCGCTTGACCGACGCTGGGTTTTTCTGTCTTTGCTCATTGTATGTGTGGCTGGCTATGCGTCAAAATCTGAAACGCCTATCCTGATTAATGACGAAGTGAAGTCAATTTACAATTTTATCGATGAACTCCCGGCAGGAGAAATCGTCTTCGTAGCAATTGATTATGACCCCAATGCCTTAGCTGAACTTCATCCAATGACTTACGCTGTAATGGAGCATTGCTTCCGGAAAGATTTGAAAGTTATATTTACCGCCCTTTCGCAGAATGGACCGGGTATGGCGGACCTGGCGATAAGGGATATTACCGATTCTTTGAAATTTGACAGAACTTACAACGGAGTTGAGTACAAAGGGAAGGAGATAGTCAACGGAGTTGATTATACCTTCTTGGGATACAAACCATATTTTGCCTTCATAATACTTGGAATGGGACAGGACTTCCGTCTCCAGTTTCCAACTGATTATTATGGCACCCCGCTTGATTCTCTTCCAATGATGCAGGGAGTGCTTAACTACGACGATGTCGCCTGTGTTATAGATATTTCAGCCGGTAACATTACCGATGCCTGGATTACCTATGGTCAGGGGAAATATGGATTTAAGTTAGCTCTCGGTTTAACCGGAGTTATGGCCGCTGATTTTTATCCTTACCTGAACTCGGGACAGATATTTGGAATTATGGGTGGCATGCTTGGAGCGGCACAATATGAGAAACTTGCCGATAATCCCGGGTTGGCAATAGACGGAATGAGAGTACAAGTTCCGGCTCATATTTTTATAATTTTCTTTATCTTAATGGGGAATGTAGGATTCATTGTGAGTCGAAGAGCAAAAGCAAGAGGAGGCAACTAATATGGATTTAACTACTTTCATATGGACAAACATTGCCGCATTTTTGACTCTGGCAACATTTTCTTTCTTGTACAAAGACAACCCTTTCTACAAGATTGCCGAGCATCTTGTAGTAGGAGTTTCGGCCGGATATTTTGTAATTATTCTCTGGCACAATACCCTCGTACCAAACCTCTTTCATAGATTGGCTGATGGTGCCTGGTGGTATTTTATCCCCGGTATCTTAGGCTTGATGATGTGGACAAGGTTCAGCAAAAAGCACGGATGGATTTCTCGTTGGCCACTCGCTCTATATATTGGTATTGGTACCGGTATAGCTATTCCGCTTGAGATGTCAGCCAAAGTTAACAAGCAGCTTTATGCATCGATGACCGCAATCGACTGGGGAAATTTTTGGGGATCGGGTCTCTTTGACACCTCAAACGGGCTCTCTGATTTGATAATTATCTTAGGCTCTGTAGCTGCATTGATATATTTCTTCTTTTCCAAAGCCCACACCGGTGCCTTTGGAGTGGTGGCCAAGTTTGGGA
>JACZYS010000240.1 GCA_022570975.1 Candidatus Zixiibacteriota bacterium
TCTGGGGTTTGATATACCCCGTTTTGGACATGTTCCTTTGATTCTTCGCCCTGACAAGAAAAAAGTCTCAAAAAGACTGGGTGACAAAGATGTCGGTGAATATAAAAACGAAGGGATAATTCCGGAGGCAATGTTCAACTATCTTTCATTGCTGGGCTGGTCTCCAAAAACCGAAAGAGAAATATATAACAGGAAAGAACTTCAAGAACTGTTTACAGAAAAAAACTTTAACTCTTCCAACGCCATATTTGATGTAGATAAACTCATTGCCTTTAATAAAGAACATATTCAATTGATGGATATGAATGGTCTTGTCTCAACAGTAGGACAGTTGTTTGTGGAGGCAGGCATATTTGATGAAACTTACTTGAATGATAATGGGAAATATGTTTCCGATGTAATTGCTGTTCTCAAACAAAGAGTGCGGAAATTGATAGACTTTATTTCTCTGGGGAGTTATTTTTTTGAAGATCTGAAATTTTATGATGAAAAAGCGGACTCCAAACATTTCACGGCTGATAAAATTGAATTGCTTGAGATTTTGGCCGACAGATTTTCACAATTAAACTCGTTTGACCATGAAAGCACGGAGACAGTTATTTCTGAACTGGCCGAGGAGAAAGAGATAAAAAAAGCAGCTTTGATTCATCCCACCCGTCTGGCTGTTTCCGGAATGTCTGTCGGGCCGGGGCTTTATGATTTGCTTATGGTTTTGGGGCAAGAAAGAGTTGTGAATAGACTTAAAGAAGCTGTTATATATATTAAGAAAAAAGTTTGAGAGGTTATTAATTTGTTGGATTTCAAAGACAAGATGCCTGAGTTTAATCTGGAGTCTTCACTTGGGGGTACTCTATCAAACGGTGAACTTCTGGGAAAGTATGCTGTAGTTGTCTTTTATCCCAGAAACAACACCCCCGGCTGAGACAAACAACTTGCCCTTCTGGAAGAAGCGAGAGTAGGTTTTGATGAAATAAATACACAGGTCCTGGGAATTAATCCGGCCTCAATTGATTCGCACAAGAAATATGCTGAAAAGAAAGGGTTTAACTTTCCATTACTATCAGATGTGGACTATGTTGCGGTAAAGAAATTTCAGTGCGAAAAATCAGAGCGAGGCGGCGTGCTCAGAACGGTTTATGCTTTTGACCCGGAAGGTGAACTTATTTTTGCCGAAAGAGGGATGGCCAGTTATTCGGAGATTATGGAAGTGATAAAGAAAAGTAAACAATGACTGAATTTATCGAACAAAATAATAAAGGCGACTTATATGACGTAGTTTTTATTGGTGTTGGCACGGTTGCTATGTATGGCATGTATTACGCCGGACTACGGATGATGACAATTAAGGCAATTGATATGCTTGGAGAAGTTGGCGGCGGGCTGATGGCTCTGTACCCGGACAAATATATATACGATGTTGCCGGGTATTCAAAAGTGATGGCCAAAGATTTGGTCAGAGAGTTTGAAAAACAGGCTACACAGTATCCCCATACTTTATGTCTGGGAGAACAGGTTAAGACTCTTGCGCGTAAAGACGGTCTGATTGAATTGGTTACCAACAAGACAACTCATTATTCTAAAACGGTTGTTATCTGTGCCGGACTGGGTGCATATACTCCCAAGAAAATTGATTGTAAAGGGCTGGAGGATTTTGAGGGAAAAGGTGTTTATTATTTTTGCCGGAACATTGAAGATTTCAGGGACAAGAATATTTTGGTCGTTGGTGGCGGGGATTCCGCCTTTGATTATTCCATGATGCTTGAACCGGTGGCAAAATCTATTACTCATATTCATCGCAATGATTTTTTTGGCGCCCATGAGGACTCGGTTCGGAAAGTAAAAGAGTCTTCGGTTAATCTCAAATTCCCATTCTGGGTGCTGGAAGAACTCAAGGGGAATGACCGGATAAAACAGGCAATTATCAAAAATAAAGATAGCGGAGAAACGGAACTACTTGAGGTTGAGGCTGTTGTACTAAATACAGGTTTCGTTACCAGTTTGGGTCCTATTGCCGACTGGGGATTGAATATTGAAAAGAATTCTATTGTGGTGGATTCTCGGATGAGAACCAATATAGAAGGAGTTTTTGCCGCTGGTGATATAGTTACTTATGACGGTAAGTTGAAACTGATATCAACCGGTTGCGGCGAAGCAGCAATTGCCGTGAACAATGCCAAAAATCAAATAGACCCGAAGGCAAAAGTTTCACCTGGACACTCAACGGAAAAACATGTCATTGTTCAGAGGAAAATTGCCAAACAGCGGAAATTACTTGAGAAAGAGCAATAATGTATTTTTCATTGCCAAAAGAGTACCGGGAAGCACCTCTTGATGATCTAAAAGGAAGAATCAACAGGGCACGAGAAAAATATGGCGATAAACTGACAATTTTGGCCCATCATTATCAACGTATTGAGGTCTGTGAGTTTGCCGACCATATCGGGGATAGTTACGGCCTTTCAAAAATAGCCTCCGAGCAGGAAAAAGTGGAATATATTATGTTCTGCGGGGTTCATTTTATGGCCGAATCGGCTGATATATTAACCGCTGAAAGTAAAAATGTTTATCTGCCCAACCCTCTGGCCGGATGCCCGATGGCTGATATGGCTGAGATGGCCGATGTGATGGAAGCCTGGAATTACTTGAGTGAGATGGGCATCTCTCAAAAGACAATGCCGGTATCTTATATGAATACGGCGGCCTCTTTAAAAGCATTTACCGGAAAAAACGGCGGACTGATATGTACCTCATCAAATGCCGCCGGGGCGCTGGACTATGCCTTAACCAATAAAGAAAAAGTGTTCTTTTTTCCAGACAAGCACCTGGGCTATAATACCGGATTGGCATACGGGCTGAAACCTGAGCAGATGGTCATTTGGGATTTCTCTCGCGATGGCGGCGGATTAAGCGATGACGAGCT
>JACZYS010000044.1:0-4508 GCA_022570975.1 Candidatus Zixiibacteriota bacterium
GAAGCCACCGAGCAGAGTCGAACTGCTGACCTACTGATTACGAATCAGTTGCTCTACCAACTGAGCTACGGTGTTGTTACACAGCCACTTACAAAAGGCTAATCACGCTTGTTTTGTCGCTATCAGATGCCCTTTTAGCTACAAATTAATATAATTAATATTATCGGTAGTGCAAGTATAAAATGTCACATGGATGAAATAAACTACGTTGGTACTCTCGAATTTGCTCGAAGAGTTCTTAGTCATTTCCTCTCTAATTTTCATCTTACCTAAAGAATTATTCTAATAAATATCTTTACTAAAGATTAAATCATTCTTTGATATCATAAATTCCATATGATTCCCAATCAACGTCATGCCAATCGTCATTGACACTATCAACAATAATCAATTTCTTAGGAATTCTTTGAAACCAGAATTGTTGTATTCCTTCAAGACTATGACTCGACAACTGAGACTTGAGTTCTCTTGTTGATGCAATAAACCGTTTATCCATTGGACTTAAGATTGACATAATCTTAGCACTTAATTCATTTGGTAACGAAGTTTTAACTACCTCCAATATTCCCCTAACGCTGATATCATTTAGATATTCACAAAATAAATCATCATATCCGTTTTCTATATCTTGAATTAATCTATTCCATACCTCAACATAGTATTCGAAGCTATCCATAGTAGAGACATTTGAGTCATCAAAATAGTCTGCTAATGCAGCGTTAAAAGCCGCTTGGTCATTGTCGTTTAATAGCATTTTATATTTTATAACCATCTCTTGTTTCTCTGAACTCCTTAAAGGGCTCTTAATACCAATATATTCCATAATTAACACATGTCAACCCGCCCCACGAGCACCCCAGGGGGTGTAACTAAAAAGAAAACAGTCACTTTCAATTTACATAAGAATTGAAAAGCCACCGAGCAGAGTCGAACTGCTGACCTACTGATTACGAATCAGTTGCTCTACCAACTGAGCTACGGTGGCCTGTTGAATCACAATTTGGAATTGATAATATACTATCAGCTATAATCAAGAGAAGCAAAATCTGCCTAGTTCTCTTTATCCTCAACTCCCGATTCCCCCCAACCCGGTTTTCCATACTGGTCAAACAATAAAACAGAACCGTCATTGCTGGTATTGGTTCCCAAGAAACTGGTTTGCACCGAGTACTTGTTATAAGTTGTTAAGAAGCCATCGCGAATATAAATCCCCCTTGTTCCGTCATGGTAGTTAACCCATATACCGCCGTTGCCGGTTGTATCGGTAATGCCAATTTTAACAAAAGGAATTGAACGATTTTTCATAATAGTAAAAGATTTACTGCTTAAATAAGTGACAAAATCAGAATTTCTGTTTGTAATTTGAATTCCGGAAAATACATGACCGGCTGTTAACAAAAGAGAGCTTTCAGCATTACCGGAGGAAAGTTCAAACCTGCCGGTGCCGTCTTTTTGGTCTGATGAAATTTCTGCTACTGTGTCGCCAGCCTCATTTATTATAGTTAGTGATGAAAGAGTCAGTTCTGTTGGTTCTGGTGACACTTGTTGGGAAGTAAGATGCAATGAATCTTTTAAGAGTTTAACCAAGCCGTCAAGATTTTCGATTGCATTTTCAAGAGAGTCTATTCTCACAGAAAGTTGATTTTCTAACTCTGTAAATTTGGACTCAATTTCTTTTGAGTCATTACATGAGACAGAAAATATAAACAGCGTTATTAATATGAAAGATTTCATTTCGCCTCCCGATTTCTATTAAACCTGCGGGTAATTAATCAATCAACAACGCAAAAGACAACGGGAATTATTTGGGGAAAATGCATAATTATGATGTCCGGCGAATCTGCCAAAACAAACTTGCATATTCTCCAATTAATTGTTTAACTTGTCAAACATATTGAATATGCCGGAGTGGTGAAACTGGTAGACACAAGGGACTTAAAATCCCTCGGAAATAACATTCCGTGTCGGTTCGAGTCCGACCTTCGGCATTTTCTTAAATCTTTCAAAGTTGTCCTTCTCGAAATTTCGAAACCACACAAATTCTGGTTGACAGAATTTTCTCAAATAGTTATTTATAACTGAATAGAGAACTCGAAAAACAAATAATCTTTTTGAAATATGGAGAATTAAACAATGTCAGACAAATGGATGATAAGAGGTACAGAGTATACTAATTGTAATTGTGATTATGGCTGTCCGTGTCAGTTCGGTTCGCCGACAACTCATGGAAAGTGTGAAGCAATTATCGGAGGAATAATCGAAGAAGGTTATTTCAACGACACCAAGCTGGATGGATTAAAATGGGTAATAGTAATAAAATGGCCGGGCGAAATTGCTGCCGGAAACGGAAAGCAGCAGGTATTTATTGACGTTAATGCTAATGATGAACAGAGAGAGGGACTCAGAAAAATTCTTCACGGTGAATCCACAACCCCGGGTGCGACTCACTTCTTTATATTCAACAGCACCATGTCTGAAGTATTAGATTCACAATATGTAGATATAGATATAAGCATTGATATTGAAGAGAGACAGGGAAAAATTAAAATCGGTGATCTGATTGAATCAACAGGTGTTCCAATTATAGACGCATTTTCCGGTAAACCTTCACGATCAAGAATAAACCTCCCAGCTGGCTTTGAATACACGGTAGCAGAAATGGGTTCAGGAACATCCAAATCTACCGTAGCCGGATTAGAATTAGAACTGAAGGATAGCTACGGACAATTTAACATCCTTCACATGAATCAGGACGGTGTGATTAGATAACTATGTCAAAAACCCTGAGCTCTGACTCATTACCTGAATCTCAAAACAGCAAGCTGATTAGCTCAGTTCCATTTAGGGATCGCTTTGTAATTTTCTCAATATTAGCAATAGTTACAATATTATGCTGGATTTATCTTATCGATATGGCAAGAGATATGGATAAGATGTCCATGAGCTCCATGAGCATGATGCATCATTGGGATACAAATTATTTCATTGCCATACTTATGATGTGGGTAATAATGATGATTGGTATGATGATTCCCACTGCTATTCCAATGATTCTGATTTACGCAGCTATTTCAAGAAAGGCCGAAAAACAAGGCACCGCAATTCCATCTACAACAATATTTGCACTTGGCTATGTTGTCATGTGGTCTCTTTTTAGTGTAGGAGCAACTATGGCTCAATGGGGGCTTGATGAGGCCGCATTGCTGTCACCAATGATGGTAGCCAACAGCCCCGTACTTGGAGCGACTATCTTGATGCTGGCCGGTATTTATCAAATGACGCCTATGAAAGATTCTTGCCTTAAACACTGCCGTATGCCTGCGGAATATCTTTCTCAATCATGGAGACCGGGTAAATGGGGTGCTTTTGTAATGGGATTTGAGCATGGGGCTTTCTGTATAGGATGCTGCTGGATTTTGATGGGCTTACTCTTTTTTGGCGGAGTTATGAGCTTGCTCTGGATTGCAGGAATAACACTTTTTGTCTTAATAGAAAAAGTGGCCCCGCTTGGCAGGAAACCCGGATTAGTATCGGGAATTATATTGATTGTTGCCGCTATTTATGTATTGATTCCCTGGGTATAATCTGCTCTTGCGTTTTCTTGGTTTGAGTTATTCATATATATTTACAAACATACGAAAGCCACCTGAGATGTCTCAGGTGGCTTTTTGCAATATGATTGAATTGTTTGGATTTCTATTTGAGCAGAACCATTGACCTGGAAGTTGAGATTTGACCTGCTTCAATCTTATAGAAGTAAATACCGCTTGAAACAATATCTCCTGCATCGTTTGTACCATTCCACTCAACAGTAAAGGATCCTGCCGGTAATGTTTTATCAATAATCAATTTAACTTTCCGCCCAATGGAATTATAAATAGCAAGCACAACATCGCTTTTTGAATTTAGAGTGAATTCAATTGAAGTCGACAAATTGAAAGGGTTTGGGTAGTTTTGATTGAGGGTAAAATTTTCTGGAGCAGAGAATTCATCAGTAATTATTCTAAACTGATTTGCATATTCATCTACAATCTCCACATGTGATATGTTGTAACCAAATCCTTCCAGTTCTATCAATCTGTGCCTGCCACTTTCTAAAACAAGATTGTCGGTTATATCTACTAGCAGGATGGTTGCTTCCTTTTTGATATTACCGAACTGAAATTCATGTTCAGTATTTATGACATGTTCACTAATCTCAAAGTCTTCATTATTGTCATTTGTAAGTCGTATATAGACGGCACTGACGTTTACATTTGTATTGAGTTCAATAACAGTAGAGCCATTACTTTCATTCATTATTACATTCGCAGAGTTGTCAGAGACATTTTCATGAGGTGGGCTTGGTTTCAATCTTGGCTCTTCATCGCCTATTATAATTAACAGTTGAAAAACAAGATCTGCTACACTCAGTGTTAAATTATCCTTGTTAACATCACTCTGAGATATGACTGCATCTGGAATACAGTTTATTATGCCTGAACATAAGATCCCCAATCCATATCTAA
>JACZYS010000044.1:4518-14038 GCA_022570975.1 Candidatus Zixiibacteriota bacterium
TCTAAAAAATTCCATGAATCTTACAGCGTCTGCCATTTCGTTTGGAATTCCGTTAAGATTGAGATCGCCTACCAAATTACCGACAGTATCTACGCATGGAAAATCAATAAATCCGTTTATGGCAGTTATGTTTTTGATATAATTCGGATTCTCCAAAGTATTACAATCATAATCAGGAGGTCCAAATCCCGGAGACGATTGACTTGAAACCGTTGTATCAAATGAAGTTTCATAGAGCGTGGAAACTCTGTTTATATTATCACTATTTGAAGAATACAAGACATTGTCATCACAATCCCTCCAGTAAAACCTCATGGGCATTGTTGTGCACCTGACTGGTCTGTTGTATGATTCATTGACAAAAGTCAATGTTAAGTCAAAGAGATTTCCTGATGTTCCGGAATTCCCGCACGAGGGAAAATCCATTCCTAAATTACCCTTGAAACCGGCTACCAAGAGTAGGTCGGTGTTGTTGCCAATGTCATACTGTTGAATTGAATCTCTAGAAAGCAAACGATAGTTAAAATAATCCCACCGACAATTTGCTATGTCTGATGATGGTGTAGCTGAAATGAATCCATAATCTTTTTGATTGAGAGCCAGTAGTATACTATATCCCTCAATCTCTGAATCTACAGAGTCTACTAAAATGGAAAATGTTCTTGTAGACCCTGGTATTCCGTTTGAAATATTTGAGATTTTTAATTCTGTAGAATTTGTCGTTTGAACGGTTAACAAAACTACAGTTAAGCAGTGAAGAATTAATTTAGATTTAGTCATAACCTTTAAGCCCGATTTGTTCAATAAGATGCAATTTTCTCATCTGAAATATAGCTGAACCGGGCAAATTGAGCAAGCTGTTTATCTGACTTACTGAATTTTGCTCACTCAAAAATAATCGCCACCTAAAATGTTTCAGGTGGCTTTATAATTGTGATTCAAAACAAGAGTTATTTGTTGGCGTTATAAATATTATTCACCTGTTCCCAGTTAACTAAATGAAAGAAAGCTGAGATATAATCCGGTCTTTTGTTTTGATATTTTAGATAATAAGCGTGCTCCCAGACATCAAGTCCCAAGAGCGGTGTTTTGCCGCTGGAAAGTGGTGAATCCTGATTGGCGGTGCCAACAATTTCAAGTTTTCCCTCTGACATGACCAGCCATGCCCATCCGCTTCCAAAAACAGCGGCTGCTTTATTTGAAAACTGTTCTTTGAATGCGTCAATTGAGCCAAACTCGGCATTGAGGGCATCCACTACTTCCCCGCCCATTGTGGCATCTTTCTTGAGGATAGTCCAGAAGAGAGAATGATTGGCATGCCCGCCGCCGTGGTTTCTGACGGCACCTCGGATATCATCCGGAATGGCATCAAGATTTGATATAAGCTCTTCTGCAGATTTCCCCTGAAGATCAGAATGATTTTCCAGAGCAGCGTTTAGTTTAGTAATATAGGTCTGGTGATGCTTGGTATGGTGAATGGTCATCGTTTCTTTGTCAAAAAACGGCTCCAGAGCATCGTAATCATATGGTAAATCCGGTAAAGTGTGTGGCATATAAACTCCTTGTAATAAATTCTTACTTTCTTGTAATAATTCCGTTTAAGAATCTTATAATTTTCTGAGTGAAAAGCAAGCGAATATCTATTGATATTGAGAATTTTGAAATTTTTGGGGAACTAAAAAATGGTGGGGGAAGGATTCGAACCTTCGAAGGCGTCGCCGACAGATTTACAGTCTGTTCCCTTTGGCCACTCGGGAACCCCACCAGAATATGATTCACAAAACTCGCCAATAATACCTAAGAGACGAGAAAAAATCAAATGAAATATTTCTAATATCCGAAAAATGAGAAAGCTGTGTTTCTCTTAGATAGTTGTCGTCTCTTTTGAGCTCTCTTTGAGAAATCTTCGGGAAACTCTGGGGAAAGTTGTGGCAAAATCTTTCCGCAATTTGCCAATGGCCAGGAGATCTGAAGCTGTGGCTCTCTTTTGCATAGAATACTTTACCAGTACAACAATGGTTGCTATGAAAAGTGTCAAGAAAGTTATTATCAAAAGGATGAATGCTCTTCTTGGATATATTTTCCGGGTTGCAAGAGTCGGACTGTCTAACACCTGAATTATTGGAATATCTTTTTGAGAATCAAATTTTGCCATTTCATATTCTCTGGTTAAGAATATGGTCGCTTGATTTAAGACCTGAACATCCCTCTTATGACGGGCTAAAGCTATGAGGACATCCGGGTTTGAGGTCATGTGCCAGTCACGGTTTTTGTTCTGGAACTCAATCAGCTTATTCTCTGCTTGCTGAAGCTCTTTCTTTTTGACCGAGAGCTGAAAGCTGAGATATTTTTCGTTCTGTTTTGCCTGTGAACTTCGCTTGTTAAGATTAAAATCTTCAAGTGCACCCAGATATGAGGTAAGCACAGCCTGTGAGAATTGGGGATACTCGGTTGTCACACCAAGTCTGATGACACCGTTTTTCTTATCGGTGGCCACGGAAAAAATATCAGACATCTCTTCCGACAGTTTGTCGGGGTCAGTTTCATCAAAATATTCTGTTAGGGTCATACTGATTGTCTCACCATTGATTTCTACTCTGTATGTTTCTTCAAGTACAGATTTTTCAATCTCTTTTGATTTTAAAATCACCGGAAAAAGCATTGAGGAACTTTCAGTTGCCGTTGAGTTCATATTGAGTCCGGCCAGACTTTTAAATTCGGCCAGTTTGTTTTGAGCGCCGCTGGGAAGTATCGAGGCTTTGGAGCGGTATTCGCTGGGAATTATGAAAAGCACGGCAGCGGAAATGGCAATCACTACCGCTGTGATTTTTGCAATCGGTTTAATATTATTGAGCATTAAAGAGACAAATTCATGCCACTTGATAGAGTCAAAATCTTCGTTCAGATTGGCCAATGTTTGCGTCTCATTATTTTTAAAGGTTATTTTGTTATTCATACTGCTTCTTATATCAAAATCTATGCCACCGGTGTGGCTTGACTTATCATGTCCAAGCAACTTAGTTACAAGGGCTTAGGGCATTCATGTCGGGAGCTTTTTTGAATGGATGGATTTTGCGGAAATTATTTCAGTATTGAGATGGAATTTTATTCCGTTTTATCGACAACAGATTCTTCCAAAACTTTTTTGAGGTTAAGTCTTCGACTGCTTTTAGCTAAATTTTTGCTGCTGCCTGAGAGGGATTGAATGACAAACTCTTTAAATTCTTTGGCGAATCTGACCGTTGAAAATCTTTCGGCGTTGGCCCTTATTTTTTTGACATCAAATTCAGAGGTCATTGTTTCAAACTTTATTATCGCATCACAAAGAGACTCTGTTGTCTGCTCTTTGAAAAAGATTCCGGTTTCATTATCCACAATTGTTTCCAACGCGCCGCCCTTGCCATAGGCAATCACCGGAGTACCGCAAGCCTGAGCCTCAAGAAGGACAATTCCAAAATCTTCTTCGGCAGCAAAGATAAATGCCTTTGCTCTCTGCATTTTTTCTCTTAAAACTTTAAAAGGCTGATAACCCATAAGGGTCACATTTGGCGGAGCTTTTTTTGAAATCTTTTTGAATTCGGGACCATCACCGATAACTATCAATTTTTTGTCGGGCATATTCTTGAACGATTTCACAATCAGATCAATCTTTTTATATGGAACCATTCTGGATGCGGTCAGATAATAATCTTCCTTTTCGGTCGTGAGAGTAAAAGCAGAAATATCAACCGGCGGATAAATTACGATCGACTCTCTTCCATAAACTTTCTTGATTCTCCTGGCAATAAACTCAGAAATTGCTATAAAATTATCAACACCATTGGCCGTGCGGTAGTCCCACATTCTAAGTTTATGGAGCATATATTTTGCTGCCCAGCTTTTTAGTCCGGTTTGCAGGTTGGCTTCTTTGAGATACTGATGGGTGAGGTCCCAGGCATATCTCATGGGGGAATAACACATGCAAATATGATGTTGGTCCGGTCCGGTTATGACTCCTCTGGAAATAACAAGATCATATGCGGAGAGGTCAAACTGCTCAATTGCCAGAGGCATCAAGGGGAGATAGTTCCGGTAATGTTTTCTGGCAAAGGGGAATTTTTGAAGGAAAGATGTCTTGACCGGTTTGTTTTTGATAAAAGATCGATTGTCTTCATCCAAAAAATCATAAAGAGAAAAGATTTCGGCATCGGGGAATTGGTTGAGCATTGCTTCTAAGACTCTTTCGGCTCCTCCATAGGTCACCAGCCAGTCATGAACAAATGCCACTTTTAAGTCTCTCAGATCTTTTTGACCTTTTAGATTTTGCATACCTGTTTAATTAATCTCACTTTTTCTTTTGCGGTTCTGCCCCAGCTGAATTGTTTGACTCTGCAATAACCTTTGTTAATTAAATTTTTGCGAAGTTCATCATCAACAATAACTTGATTTATTTTATCGGCCATATCTTCAATATCATAAGGGTCAAAATACAGAGCACCGTCTCCGCACACTTCCGGCAATGAACCGGCGTGTGATGAAACAACCGGGCAGCCGGATGACATTGCCTCAAGCGGCGGTAGGCCGAAACCTTCGTAAAGTGACGGCTGGACTAAGATTGTAGCTTCTGAATATATTTTCATTAATTCACCATCGGAAATCCTACCGGTGAATCTTACGAATTTTCTCAATGATGATTGGTTTAACTCTTTTTTGAAATTGGGGATTCCGGTAATGAAATTTTCCATCTCCCCAACTATCATCAAAGGAATTGTCACATTATGTCTTTCTCTCAAAAGTTTGTAGGCCTCTACGAGTCGCTTTAGATTTTTGTGCGGTTTGATATTCCCCACATACAGCAATTGCTGACATGATTTGTCTTTATCATTTATGTTAAGCTTCTTCTTTTCAAAATTATATCCGAGATGAACAACTTTGACTTTGTCGAGTCTGGGCAGTTTATATTTTTCCATTTCATTGAGGGTAAATTCTGAATCGGTGAAAATAATCTCAGATTTTCTCATGGCCATTGATAACATGCTGCGGGCGTATATTTTCTTGGAGAAAGTGCTCTGTTGGTTCTCTTTTGCAAGATGAAAAATATCGTGGATAGTTGTTATCTGTGTTCCTCTGAACAAGAGCGGAATGTTGTACTGAGGGGAAATCAGTACATCCGCTTTTGAAAGTGACTGAGGCAAATCAAACTGCTCACTAATGGAATATATTGGACTGTTCCATTGAGAAATCTGCACCTGTCCTTTTGAATCAAAATTGATTTCAGATAAATCATCCATATTTCCGAGTAAGAATATTTCATGTTTGGAGAAAGCGGCTATCAAATGTGGAACCAGATTCCGCAAGTAGGTTCCGATTCCTCCGGAGAACCACATCCGGCAATCAATAGCCAAACGCATCTTAAAATTCTTCCCTCTCTGTCAGTTGCAGATAAAAGACGATAGAAAAAAAGGTAAAGAACCAGAAAGGATAAAGCAGCAAATTGTTGAAATTGCATATGACCATACTGACTATCAAATAGTTAATAAATGTACGATTGTAAAAGTCTCTACCCTCTTCAGTTTCTGGACGACTGTTTTTGAACCAGAGTGAAATACTGATTGCCACCAAAATAAACAGAGGCAATCCTAAAGTGACCAATAGCGACAATATGGATGAGTCAATAGATGACGATGAGGTTAATTCAAAAAATGTAAAGAAATTAAATCCTATTCCAAATAAGAGGACATCAACTTGAGATAGAAGATTAAAAGCCAGCATAAAATCTTCCAGACGAAATTTGGCTGAATCATCATCGGTGATGGAACTAATTCTTTCGGTAAGCCTCTCTATTTCTTCAGGGAAGAAATATATCAGGGCAGAGAAAACACCAACTAAGGCCAATGTGCTAAAAAGAAGTGAGAACTTTATTTTTTGATTTAATAAAATCATCTTGATATCAGCCAGATAATAAATGAAAATCCCGATTGAAAGACCAAGTACAGATGATCGGGAAAAAGTAAAAAGCTCGGACAACAATAGTATGATAAAAAAGAGAAGGTATTTTTTTTGATTTGTCTTCTCAAACAAGTAGAGGCTAAATAAGATTGGCAAGACCAGGAGATTCCCAAAGAAATTGGGGTCAAACAATGTTCCAAGAAGTCGGTGAATATGAGGGTCACCATTAAAGATTATTCCGAAAAGTGATAAGAACGACCAGAGCTGGGCAGACTCCGGAAAAATAAAATATATCATCCAGGCAACGGCAACATTGGCCAGAAACACAAAAAGGAAGAAATCCAAAACCTGTTTCAAATTATTTGAAAATATTTTCTTGAAAGACAAGCCGATAGCAAAACTAGTAATAAAAAACAGTAGAATCCTGATGTTATAAGTAAAGGCAACAAAATTGAGATGATGAACTCTTAAGGAACCAAACAAATAAGAAATCACAAAAAAAGAATAACAAAGCAGTAGCAGTTTTGGGAATAAACGAAACTCCTTCATAGAAACAGTAAGTATTATCAGACAATATAAATGCAAAATTACTTCAAGAGGATTTATCGAACCGATGGCACTGGCCATAGGAATCAAACGCAAGCTATTCCCAAAAAACATGAACAAGAAAAACAAAGCCAACACTGACTTGTATTTTAACAGACTCTCATTCATAGTTCAATGCCCTAAAACAATTCTTTCACAATTTTTTCCGCAAAGCAATCATCATATTTGTTAAACATCTTTTTAACTCTTTCTCTTTCGCTTGCGTAGCTGTCTATTTTGTCATTATTGAATAATTCAATAAGACGCAATATTTCTCTTTTTACTTCATCCCAGTTATTACACTTGGGACCGGGTGTCACTTGCTGATAGTCGTAATAAAAATCAGCATTATTCTGCCGGTACTCTTCATAGTCAAAGGGAGCAAATATGAGTGGTTTATTCAACAACAAAAAATCAAAGAAAACAGATGAGTAATCTGTGATAAGAATGTCTGTTTTTCGCATTAGCGGATATGGGTCGGTCTCATCATATACTTTTATATTGGAGAGGTTTTTCAGGTATTCGTTTACCGAGCCGAGCTCCAAGAAATGCGGCTTTACCACCAGCAGCGTATCCGCTTTTTTTAGCATTGAGTTAAATTCAATAACATCAAACCGATAATTCCTCATTAAATCTACTATTGTAGTGGGTGATGGTTTCCTGTGGGTGGGAAGATAACTAATGAGATATATCGCATCACTTATCATATCTTCAATCTTTGAAGAATCATGAAACTTACTGTTCAAATTATATGACTCAAACAAACAGTCGTTGCGGGGTTGTCCAATGCAAACAATTTTTTCATCGCCAATATTGAATGCTGATTTAAACGACTCACAAACATGCTCCGAAGAGACAACTATCTTATCAAAATCCGAGCTGCTGTATAAATATGGAAAAACTGCGTAGAACAATCTTCTGAATAAATTTTTGATTTTTGCTTTACGGTCAGGTGCTTTCCAGTCGGCATCATAGCCAATCATTCTCAATGGCGTTCCGTGCCAGAGTTGGATTTTTTCTGCCCCACCCAGTAAGGCAGGGTAAATATCTTCCGAAGAGTGAGACAAAAATACCTTTTTTGCTCTCAGTGCCGACATAATTCCTCTGAAAGAATATAGATAGGCGGCGTTTGCACCTCTTTCCAAAATAAAATCTACAACCGCCTTGTTTTTTGAAATAAAGAGCGGCTTGATTTTTTTGCAATTTTCAGAAACATACAGAAAGAGATATTTGCTGTTATCGGAAAAATGATGTCCGAGCGATGACCCAAAGAGATAAAGCCTTTCGTCTTTGGGGATAATTTTGGAAATGAGATAAAGCGGAAAAAGTGCAATCAGAATTATTATGTCAAAGACGCTTCTCTGCACATTCATTCTACTCTATAGAATTTTTGAAAACTATTGACTTCATTACATCAACATCGGGATGAAAATCAACTTCTCTCCAGTCGGCCGGTTCAATTTTTGCAGTTGCTATTGTGACACCGTCATCAATGAGAGAATTAAAAATTTCAAGCCAGAATTTATTTAAGTAATTTTTGTCGGTGACCAACTGTAAAATTTTGTTCACAAAAAGTCTCCGGCTCTTTGCACCCTTAACTAAAACCAGACCTACCGATTCAGCCCCTGTATCGGAGAGAGGAATATCTTTATGAACGCGCATGACGGCCTTATCGGAGTCAAATTTGACCTTCATGTCATCGTCATCATATTGATCCCTGTAGTCAATTGTAAGTTGAATAATATTTTCTGAATTTGAAGCTATTTTGTTATAGACATCGCCTATATAAATATTGTCACCATTGGTAACAACAAAATCCTCATTAGTCATTTCATGGTGCGCGACCCAGAGTGAGACCAGGTTGTTAGTGATATCAAATACCGGATTAAAAATACACTTTATGCCAATTTTGGATTTGTGGTCTTTGATTTTGGCTTCTATCTGCTCAGATTTGTAACCGGTTATAATAACAATTTCTGAAAACATATTCGATAAAACAGCCGATTCAATCTGTCTTTCCATAATAGTGGTGCCGTCGCCAAAATCAATTAGTGACTTGGGCGTGTTTTTTGTGAGGGGCCAGAGCCTTTCACCTGTGCCGGCGGCCAGAATAAATAATTTCAAATCAAACTCCTACGGTTTTGTTCTGGTCAACATATTCTCTGAGCCACAGCTCCATGTTTACCAGCATCCATATTTTTAAACCAAAGTTATGGTTCGCAAATTGTTTCTTGTTACTTAATGCTTCTTCGACATTTTCAATATTATAGAAGTTTCTCGTCTTAGCCCTCTCATCGAGAAGAATTTCACATGCAAACTTATTGAAATCTTCGCCCAGCCACTTGTGGATTGGAACCGGAAAACCCATTTTCTTCCGCCAGACAACTTCTTTAGGGAGTTGTTTTTCAAAAGCCTTTTTCAAAATATACTTGGGTATATCATATTGCTCGGAAATCTGGTCTGAGTTAAGTGACGAGGCCGAAACTTTGTCAGGCAGAGATTTCCATTTGAGTTTATATTTTGTCGGAATTGAAAAAGCAAACTCTACCAAGCGGTGGTCAACAAAGGGGACTCTGGCTTCAACCGAGGTTGCCATGGTGGTCATATCCACCCGTTGAAGAAGACCAACGATATGAATCTTTTCAAAAATCCACATATATTTATCATAAATATTCAGTCCGCTTATCTTATCAAACTCATCGGCAAAAATATTATTTAAATGCTGGTCATGGTTTAAAGAGCTCAAAACATCGGGGTGCAAAAACTGCTCTTTATCTTCCCAGCTTGTATAATTATAGACGAAAAGAAAATGCTCGAGCTCGGAATCAAATTTCTGGCTGCCGTATTTCTTTTTCATATTCCCTTGAAGCACCTCTCCAATATCAATTGCTGAAACAGACGTCGAGCTTTCAAGCTCTTTGAGCCTCAGATAGTCAAAGGGACTCCGGAAAATCCGGCCGTAACCGCCAAAAATTTCATCGGCACCTTCGCCGGAAAGAACCACAGT
>JACZYS010000241.1 GCA_022570975.1 Candidatus Zixiibacteriota bacterium
GAGATTATTTTTGAAGAGGTGACCTTGGAGCAGCTGATTGATATGCCTTTAGTTTGCGGCGAGAATTTTGAGACTTTTGAAATTGCTTCAACTTCCATGTCGAAATATTATCTGCACTTGGTGACCGAAGATGAGAGAGACCTGACAGTTGACGATTCAATTATGAACTTTTATAATCGTTTGATTCTGGAAGTAGAAAAGCTCTTCGGAAGAACCCATTTTGACCAATACCATTTACTTCTGGTTTTGAGTGACAATATGCCCGGTACCGGACTTGAGCATCGCAACTCCAGTTTGAATGTCGTAAAAGCCCACGACATGAGAAAATCAGATTTTTCCAAATCCAGAATAAGATTTTTGATTGCCCATGAAATTGTTCACGCCTGGTGCGGCAAGTATCGCCGTCCAGCCGGTATGTTTACGGATGATTTTCAGAAGAATAAAGATACCGATTTTCTCTGGGTTTATGAAGGGCTTGACCAATATCTGGGCGAGGTATTAGCTGTACGCTCGGGATTTTTACATCCGGACAGGTACAAAGAAGCGATGGCTCGTGGTGCAGGCGGTATGTCGGCTCAGACAGGACGGCAGTGGAGATCGCTCCGGGATACGGAAATCTCTTCCCATATATTACGAGGCGGATCAAAAAGCTGGAATTTTTTGAGAAGAAGTCAGGAATATTATAGCGAAGGGGCCATGGTCTGGCTGGAAATAGACGCACGTATTCGCCAGGCAACAAAAGGAAAAAAGAGTCTCGATGATTTCTGCGCCAAATTCTTTTCTGCCGGTGAGGCAAGTGCAGAAGCAGTTCCGTTTGACCTCATTGAAATAGTAGAAACCCTAAATTCAATTTCTAAAGGTCCCTGGGAAGAGCTGATTGCCGAAAAAGTATATAACACCCAAAAGAGCTTCAATCTTGATGCTTTCACAAAGAGCGGATATAAACTTATTTTTACTGACAAAAAACCAAAAGAGCTGACCAATAGTGAAGCAAGATATGAATGGAGTGATTTCCTGTGGTCACTTGGTTTCTGGATTAACAACAATAATTTATTGGGCGATATTGTTCCGGACTCTCCGGCAGATAACGCCGGACTTCATCCGGGACTTGCGTTAGTAGCCATAAATGGAATGAAATTTACATCGGGACGCTTGGAAGATGCCGTCAAAGATTCATCAAGTAAAGAGGGAATAAATCTTCTCACATTGTCAGGTGAAATATTCAAAGAATATACAATCAAATATGACGGGTCGCCACGGTATCATGCAATTGAAGCAATCAAAGGAGAAAAGCAGTGGCTTGATAAAATAATTGAGCCAAGAGTAAAATTCAAAAAATAACTTAATCGTTTAAGCTGATTACTTTGACCAGACCGGGGAGCCGTCAAGGCCGGGGGGGGTCAGTCTTCTTGCCCCAATTCCCGTAATGTTTACAATCCAGATTGAGCCATCGGTGGTAGCAAAAGTCAGATGTTTTGAATCCGGGGAAAAGGAAGCCGGAGCAGCAGTATTAATATATGTACTGACCGGCGGAGTGAAGACCTTATATGTCTCTTTTAGGTCCCCGGAAACAATATATAACCCGGCATCGTCAATTTTGTTTTTAGTATATACAATCCATTTGTTGTCGGGTGACCATGACGGAGCAATTTTGTCTCTGTTTTTTGTGGCCATAGCTTTTAACGAGTCAATGGACATCATAACTTCGCTTTTCGGGAAAACAACCATTCCCTGCGGCTTAAAGTCAAAGAATAAGACACAGGCAATAACATTGTTGCTGTTCATTGACGGAGAAACCATGAAGACGTCTTCCATTATTTGCCAGTCTTTGCGAAGAATATTCGGATAGTCACCATCCGGATTCATAGTTATTAGCTGATAATTTGGAAATACAGGATCTATTAAAGAGGCGTTTTTATCATTCCAGAATAAGATAGTTTTGCCATCGGCAGACCATTCCGGGTCACGGCTTCCAAAGTCAAAGGTCAATCTCCGCCAGAATTTTCGGTTGCCATTAGAAACAGAATCCAAATAGGCAACAAACAAATCATAGAGTTTGTGCTTACCGCCGTCATCAGCGGTACCGCTATAATCAACAAGGCCGCTTCTGGTAAACATGATCTGTTTTCCATCGGGAGACCATGAGAGTCTTCCCACGGCGTTGTTGTTGGCCATTTCAGAGATTATTTCAACCGTATTGGAGCTGATGTGATAAACCCAGATATGACCATCTCTTATAAAGGCAACATCACCGGTTGGTTTTGAAATTGTGCCTGCTTTTTCTGCGGGGAGTTTATCTTGTGCGGCAACATAAGAGCTGCCATAGACTAAGAAAGATATAACAAAGACTGTTATTGAACGGGTAATGAACTGATAATATTTCAATTTTCTCTCCTGATGAATTCAAAATTTTTCTAGCCCTTAAGATAAAACCAATTCATTACCTGTCAATAAATTATATTACTACCAGCTGAAGAATTTCTTTATCTCAATTTTTCCACGAAATCCTGACATACCAAGATTAACTCTTGAATTCTGATTTGGATCATAAGTGGCTATAATCTCCTGGTCTATGGAATTATACCAGGCGATGTTCTTAAAGTTCAGATAAAGATAACTAAAATCAAAACCGGTAGAGAGACCAAAAATTGATAAGGGGTAGTCGACTCCTATCCCGATAGAATAACCGGGAGCTGTACCTTTAAAGGTATTGGTCTGGTTATTGGAAGTTGAGGTTGAAAGATTAAGGTTATTATATCCCTGCCAGATATCCCAGCTTGCCTGATAATATCCGATATTTCCACCCAGACGAATTGCAATTGAGCTGTTCAAGTAATCAACTGAGGGGGCACCGGAAACGTAATATTGGATTCCGGTATAAAATCCAAATACTTTAATTTCAGAATT
>JACZYS010000242.1 GCA_022570975.1 Candidatus Zixiibacteriota bacterium
TGCTGTCTGGACTTGTTCAACTCAATGGATGAGCGGGGTTAATTTTGGCGGGGAGACATTTGGCGGCGGCATTTCCAAAGGCAAGTACTTTTTCGGAAACGGAAGTACTATCGCAGATTCAGAATATGTTAAGGTTCAGATAGTATTTGAAAGTGATATGTCGAAACAGACACTCTGCCAGACATTCCGCAGAGATCTGGGTTATGTGGCTTCCGGCGTTGGAACATTTCCCGGTTCGGCCTGGGACATTTCTGATTCTCTTAATCCTCGTCGGTTAAATCTGTGTTTTGTAGAGTATTCGCCAGGTGGTAACGTCAACTTGCAGTGGGATCCTACTACCAATTTAGACAGCCGTGAATACTTATTCATTATGAATTCTGATTATGACAGCAGCGGTACAACCTATGATACTGCAAACGTTTTATTCGGAGCCGCCGGGTTGGACAATATGTACGCTTGGTGGCCGGTTGTGACACCGGGGCATACATTTTTTGAAAATGAACCATGTACTTTGACAATCGGAGCCCACTATGTACGTAGTTTTGTAGCCGTTCCCGACGGGGATAAAATATTCCTGGACTGGAGATATGTCGGATCAGCTGCCATTGACCACTTTGATATTTACGGCGGCACTGCTTCACCCCCTGCAAATTTATTGGCTCAGGTCTCAGGGACAACTACCCGCTACGTTGATAACGGTGTAAGTGTTGGTGAGACTTATTACTATCGCGTTGAAGCTGACGACGCAGCCCGCAGCATTGTCTCTTCTAGTAAGGAATTGAGCCTTTTAGCTCAGACTCCATTTAGCAATACGGTTCTGGTAGATTTCTGGAACGGTCGTTCTCTTTATGGTGACTGCTGGGGATACGTCGATACGGCCGGCAACGAATATGCTTTGATCTGCGCCCGCAATGAAGGTGTCAGTATCATCGATTTGAGCACAAGTCCAATCAGCGAAGTTGGTTTTTTACCGCCGATAGTTGCCGGCAACGACCATAAAGATGTAAAAATTTACAAGAATTTTGCGATTGTCATAAGCGAAGGAGAGAGTACTCAGATTTTTGATATTTCTGATGTGACAGCTCCGGTACAGGTGTCAACGATACTTCACGATAATAGCTCCGGTGCTCATAACTGTAAAGTAGAAGGGGACTATCTCTATATCATGGGTGACCACGTTACCGGAGGACTATTGATATACAATATTTTTGATCCCGCTTTCCCGTCGTTAGTCAGCAGCTTTGAACCATACTATTACCATGACATTGATATTTATAATGATACATTGTACGCAGCAGCCATCTTTGGTCAGGGAATAGATGTTCTGGATATAACTAACAAAGCAGCACCTTCGCTTATTACTACTTTTAACTATACCGGTTCGGGTGCACACAATGCGGCAGTATTGGACAGCGGCAGATTTGTAGCAATCGGCGACGAAATTGGTACCGGGCAGCACACCAGGATATTTGATGTTCAAAATTTTGGAAGTGTCACAAAAGTTGCAGATATCATCGTCGACCCCAGCGCCTCAACCCACAATGGCTATGAAAAGGATGACACACTTTATGTTTCGAACTATACCGAAGGCTTGAAGATTTATAATGTCTCTGTTCCGGGCATGCCGGTCCAGATCGGGCATTATGATACTTACCTGGAGCCCGGCTTCGGCTATAGAGGTAACTGGAGCGTCTATCCGTATCTGCCATCGGGCAAAATTCTTCTTTCCGATATGCAAAGCGGCCTTTTCGTTATTGAGTTTGTTTCTGGACCTTGCTGCGTCGGCAGTAGAGGAGATATAAATGGCGACGGCGACGATCTAAACGTTTTGGATTTGACTTTCATTGTTGATTACATATTCCGTGGCAGCGGCGACCCGGGCTCTTGTCCCGAAGAAGCTGATTTCAACAGCGACGGCAATGGTCCGAACGTGCTCGACTTGACCTTTGTCGTTGACCGCATTTTCAGGGGAGGACCTGCGGCCGGCTCTTGTCCGTAAGTAATAAACGACACCAAAATAGAATAAAAGCTGCCCTAACTGAGGCAGCTTCTTTATGAAAATTTTTGGAACTGGATGACCCGGTAGAACTATAATCTTAGTTGTAAGTCAATGAAGGCAGGCTGCTAAAATGTTCAGATGAGCGGTCTTGACAGGCAGGACAGAAGTTCATATTTTTGCAAGATTCTAAGAAGCCGGTTTGGCTTTTTAGTGTAACTTGAATTATTAGAATAAAGATATAGAAAACATTTGGATGTCAGATAAGTCAAACGAAGCAATGATTCAGGCCTCGCATTTGAGCAAATTTTACGGCTCTTTTGTGGCAATTCAGGATATTTCATTTTCGATTCCCAAAGGGCAGATTGTGGCATTTTTGGGTCCGAACGGGGCCGGAAAATCCACGACAATGAAGATTCTGTCCGGTTTTTTAGCAGCCAGCGAAGGCAGAGCCAGCATAGCCGGATTTGACGTCTATGGACAGAGACTTGAAGCTGCCCGGAGGCTCGGCTATTTGCCGGAAAATGGCCCGCTCTACGATGACATGACCCCATCGGAACTGCTGCTATTTTTCGGAAACGCCCGCGGAATTGAAAAAAAGAAGCTCGCCAGCCGCATCGAAGAAGTAAGCGATCTATGTGCTTTAGAAGAAGTGCTGGAAAAGCCGATAGGCAAGCTATCCAAAGGTTATCGTCAGCGGGTTGGCCTGGCACAGTCGCTGCTTCATGATCCAGATGTGCTTATTATGGACGAGCCGACAGCAGGCCTCGACCCCAACCAGATTAAAGAGTTCAGGTTAAACATTAGTAAACTTGCTCGCTCTAAGACGATTTTGATATCAACTCATATTTTGCAGGAAGTGGAAGCAGTCGCTGACCGGGTCTTGTTTGTGGACCGCGGTAAGTTGGTT
>JACZYS010000243.1 GCA_022570975.1 Candidatus Zixiibacteriota bacterium
TATTGTTACTACTTATTCCCCCGCTTCTATTTTTTATAGTGGGGCAAAATGGTTTGGCAATAGCGTTCGTTATTATCGATGTAATTATTTTTATCTTTGGCATTATGATTTACTCAGTAGCGGTTGGGATTATTTCTGAATTTGGGATTAGGAAAATGATTGAAGAAGATTTAAAAATATTAACAACTAAAACACTAAACACTATGTATTACGAAGATCAAGAAGAAAAAAGTTGGTATGAAGGATTGTTTTCAAATAATAACGACTCCATTGCCGGATACAATTCTGACTTTGTAGAATGGGTTATTATTATATTTATGTTTTTGGCCGGGGTTAATTTTCTGCTTCATTTTAAGGCCTTGCGAGGGGATTTTAGCCCCTACAAAATGGATAAAGAATTCCGGTTCTACTGTTATATAATAGCCGGTTCAACAATTATCCTCGCCTCCGTTTTGAATTTTAGCGGACTGGCCGAACCAGAGATTGCCGGTGACAATTATCGAAACAGTCCCATGGAAACTCAGCAGCTTTCTGAACACTATGAAATGGAATCTGAAAAAATAAACTCTCTCTATAAATCTGTCAAAGTGTCACTCTTTCAATCATTGGCCATAATTACGACTACCGGATTTGTTACCGCAGATTTTGACATGTGGCCTGATTTCTTGCGATTCCTTCTGCTCTTTTTGATGTTCTTTGGCGGCTGCGCCGGCTCAACCGGGGGCGGAATGAAAATGGTCAGGATCATGATTGTGGCCAAAGTTGCTTTCCGGGCAATCAGAAAACTTACTCAGCCACGACTGGTAGCTCCGGTCAAAATCGGAAAACAGATGATAGATGACAGTCGGGTGATAAATGTTATTTCATTCGTTTTGCTTTTTATTCTTCTGTTTGTTCTGACGGCGGCACTGATGACTCTTTTTGTGCCCGATTTAACAACGGCCATCAGCTGCTCAATTTCTACAATCGGCAATATTGGTCCCGGTCTTTCCGGAATAGGAGCGGTTGAAAATTATGGATGGATACCACTGGGCGGAAAATGGGTCTTAATATTTTCCATGCTTTTGGGAAGACTGGAAATATTTACGGTCCTTATTGTTTTGAGACCTTCGGTCTGGAAAAAATAAGAAAATAATTTTTGCCGTTCAAGCAACTCTAACAAACGCGAAACTAAAAAAGGGTTGAGACGTAAAAGTCTAAAGATATAAAAGAATGAGAATATTTTTTCCTCTCATATTTGCCACCGTTTTTATCCTCTTTTTTGGGTTTTTGCAAGTTTTGTTGCTCAGGGCTCTCAACAAACCCTGGTGGCGGAATAAAATTGTAAGAAGACTTTCCTGGTCTCTTCCGGCGGTTGGTACAATAATGGTAATCGGCTGGGGCATAGGAGAATATTATACAAAAAACTATATAGCATTTCCCTGCGCCATTTTGGCCGTTACTGTTTTTATTCTGGAAATCTCGCTGATGCTCTCCCTCCCATTTTCCGGAATTATGCATTTTATCCATAATCTCACCGAGAAATATATTAGTAGAAAAAACGAAAACAAAAATGAAAAAATGGACAGCCACCGAAGAGCATTTTTGAAAACAGCTGCTTTAGCCTTTCCGGTAACTGCCATTTCATCGGGAGTGGCCGGAATCTCCAACTCTTTTGATGAGGTAAAAATTGTCAGGAAAGAATTTGTTTTTGACAATATTCCTGACGATTTAAACGGGTTTAAGATTCTTCAGCTTTCTGATCTGCACTTGAGACATTATGTCACAATTGATGATTTGGAATCTGTTCTATTTAGAGCAAAAGAACTTCACCCTGATCTGGTTCTTATAACCGGAGATGTGGCTGATAATCTTAAAATGCTTCCCGAGGCTATAAAGTTGATTGAAGATTTTAATCCGCCGC
Source organism: Candidatus Zixiibacteriota bacterium (assembly GCA_022570975.1). GTDB lineage: Bacteria > Zixibacteria > MSB-5A5 > GN15 > FEB-12 > JACZYS01. Next base: position 1,904 of record JACZYS010000243.1, read on the forward strand.
TTGGAATTTATGCTTCACTGGGAAACCATGAATATTACCGGGGGATTACCGAAGTTCTGGCCGCCTTTCACAAGTCAAATATCCCTTTGATGGTCAACCGGGGTGAGCAAATCTCTGTCGGAAAAAATAAGATTTTCATTGGCGGGATTGATGATCCGGTAACTGTCGGGGGAAATCATTCTGGTTTTTTCAGAAGAACAATTGACCAGACTATGTCATTTAACTCAGAAAATGACTTTTCGGTTGTTATGAGTCATCGCCCGGGAGCTCTTGACTATACGGCCAAAAAGGGTGTTTCTTTAATTCTTTCCGGCCACACACACGGAGGACAGATTGGATTTATGGGGAAATCAATTTTTGAACTTCTCCTGCCTGAGAAATATCTCTGGGGGAGATATGAGAGGGGAAACTCTCAGATGTACACTACCTGCGGAATGGGACACTGGTTTCCGTTCCGGTTAGCCTGTCCCCGGGAAGCTCCTTTGATTGTTCTCAAAAAAGCCTAATTCCCTAAGAGAAGCGGCTCAAAAAATAATTTATTTATTTTCTAAAAGAGCAGATTTTACTTGCGAAAATTCTATAAAAATAATTATTTTTATATTGTGACAATTAAACTAAGAAGTAATAAAGGAAGTAAATAAAAAATTGAACTTTCATTGCTATAGCAAAAGAAAGTTCAGAACAACCACTTGCTAAAGGAGCAACAGAAATGGCAGTAGCAAAAAAGAAGAAGCCTGCAAAAAAGAAAGCAGCAGCCAAGAAAAAACCAGCTAAGAGAAAAGCCGCACCGAAGAGGAAAGCAGCCAAGAAAAAAGCCGCACCGAAGAGAAAAGCAGCCAAGAAGAAAGCCGCACCGAAGAGGAAAGCAGCTAAAAAGAAAGCCGCACCAAAGAGGAAAGCAGCCAAAAAGAAAGCCGCCCCGAAGAAAAAAGCAGCTAAGAAAAAAGCAAAACGTAAACCGAATGCAGCCTTCATGCGTCCTATGA
>JACZYS010000045.1:0-8058 GCA_022570975.1 Candidatus Zixiibacteriota bacterium
CGCCCAGCACGGCATTGTCGCCGCCCAAGCGGGGAAGCACCTGATGGTGGAAAAGCCGATGACCACCACATTGGAAGACGCTGCCGCATTGGTCAAAATTTGCCGGGACAACGGCATCAAACTGGGGGTGGGCTTCGAACTCAGACACCATCCCGGCCATATATTCGTGAGGGAGCAGATCTCCCAGGGCGCCCTGGGAAAGATAACCCTGGCCAACGCCCAGTGGGGGTTTGGCGTACGGGGCGAGGATACCCCCCAACCGCGCACCGGCCTGCGGGAGTGGTGGGGGCAACCTGACCTCATAGGTGGAGCCGCGGCCATGATGGGCACCGGCGTTGCTCGTGGTGATGATCGCGCAATCGTCGCTGCCGAAGCTGCCATTGGCAGCCCATTGCTTGAGGATGTAAATCTCACTGGCGCCTGTGGCATTCTGGTCAACGTAACAGCGGGACTGGACTTGTCAATGCGGGAATTTGAAGAAGTCGGACGAACCGTGAGCGAGTTTGCGTCAGAAGACGCGACCATTGTCATCGGCACCGTTATGTATCTGCTTATCCTTACCCATATACCGCGAACCGGATCCTCCATAACCAAGGTGGTCGTAGTGAGCACCAATTATAATAGTCGTGTCGTTGTCAGTAGGAAGAAGACCGACAACGTTATAACCGGTATCACGAATCTTTATCAGCTCACATTCACCGGCGATAGTTGCAATGGCGGGTAAGTTCAGGTCAAGTCCGGCTTTTTTTAATCCGGCATGACGAAGCATTACGATTGGAATGTCTTTCGGCGTTATATGACTGCTTCCAAAAGAAATCAGGGTGTCATCTTTATCTTCCGGAGTAATAAAAAATATGGCTCCGGCTTTGTGGTCTAAAGCAGTTCTTATCTTGTTGGCGATGGAGCTATATTTATCAAAATCAACATGGGGATTGGACTCCGGGTCAGGGGAGAAGCGCATTATGACAACTGCTTTTCCTTCCACGTCCAGCCCCTGGTAATCATTATATTCACCGAGGCCGGTATCTGTCTCAATACCATATCCAACATTCAAAATCTGGTCATATCCAAAAGCTTTGCTGGCTGAATTTTTGAACGGATAGAAATCTGTTCCCAGTTTTAGCTCAACATTATTTATGAGAAGGGAACTTTTTTGACCGATATCAATAGACTTGGTGAAATCAAAAGGGATAAGATAGCTGTCGTCATCATTTATCGGTTTTAGTGAAAGCTTGTTAAACAGTCCTGAGATATAAGCTGCGGCTTTCAACTCGCCTTCTTCACCAACTTTTCTTCCTTCAAGGGAGTCGTGGGCTAAAACTAATATATGGTTGATAATTGAATCGGCCGTTATTTCATACTTTGACTCTGCTCCAAGAGGGAAAATTACAGTTATTAATAAAAATATAGTGACAAGCAAAAGTTTGCAGTTCATTCTTGGTTCTCCTCGCTCCATATACAATCTGTCTGATTATAAGCAACAAATGCTTCATCACGCAACTAAATCTTTTGAAAATTTATTAGTTTACAGGGAGGGAATAGAAATCTATATTTTAAAAGGAAAAGAGAATTTTGATACTTTTATAAAAAAATAGAATTGGATGTTCCTGTGATAAATAAAAATATGAGAGATTTCCTGATACTTATTGGCACTGTGACTGTTTCGGTATTGTTTTATGTCATAACCGTGGAGCCGGAACCAATTCCTGTGCCCCCTCGGGGCGGCGCTGGACCGGTTCAGCAACAGATAACAGTACCGGATTTTCCGGAAGATTATAACGCCCTGCTTGAACTGGGCAATGAGCAAATGGATATGGGACGCTATACTATAGCCGCCGAGGCTTACAAAAGAGCCCTGGCAATTGATCCCAGCTCGGTTAATCTGAGAACAGATTTTGGAACCTGCCTGTATGGTATGGGACTTTTGGAAAGCGCCGTTAAAGAATATATGCTTGTTCTCAAGACTGATCCATCTCATGCTATCGTTCATTATAATCTTGCCACCGTTTATCATGATTTGAATCAGATTGATTCTGCAAGAGGATACTGGACAAAGTATTTGGAAATTGAACCGGAAGGAACGGCTGCTGATAATTCTCGTGCCTTTCTCAAACAGTTAGAAGGTATCTTTTAGTGGACTTTCTTATCAGTTGGGTTGATTCTGTATGGGAAATGATGCTTGAGTCATCATTTTTACTTGTCATCGGAATATTTTTGGCCGGATTAATTTCTGTTTTTTTTAACTCTGAAAGAATAAAACAATATTTAAAAGGCAGCGGTGCCAGCCAGGTTTTTAAGGCGGCACTGTTTGGAATACCACTTCCATTATGTTCATGCTCGGTACTGCCGGTAGCTCATCAACTGAGAAAGTCCGGTGTTAAAAAGGGAGGTACAGTTTCTTTTTTAATTTCCACTCCCGAAACCGGGGTTGACTCAATAATGTTAACCTATTCTTTAATTGACCCGATGATGACCATAGCCAGACCTATTTCTGCTTTTATAACTGCCGCCGCCGCCGGATTGGTTGAAAATGCGTTTGACAATGAGGCAACCGATGAACTTCCGGCAATTGATGAATCGGATTGCGAGTGCAGTTCAAAAACATCGGAGCCAGTTCAAGGAATAGAGAAACCAGTAATCCAGAAAATTTTGGGCGGAATCAAGTATGCATTTGGAGATCTGCTTGATGACCTCGCACCGTATTTATTAATCGGATACCTCCTTGCCGGGCTTGTTTCAATATTGATTGGTCAGGAGATTGTTGCCGTAAGTTCTTCGCTTCAGTCAGGATTTGGAGGATATCTGGTTGCTCTTTTAGTCGGCATGCCGCTTTATATTTGTGCCACAGCTTCAACGCCTCTGGCCGCATCTCTGTTGGTCGGTGGATTTTCACCGGGGGCCGTTTTGGTCTTTATGCTGGCCGGTCCGGCTACAAATATAGCCTCGCTGGTAGTAGTCTCAAAAATTATCGGCCCAAAAGCTGTCTTAAGGTATTTGTTGGTAATAATTTTCTTCTCAGTCTTATCAGGTCTGGCCGTGGATTATATTTATGAAAGCTTCTCAATTTCTACCAACTTCTCAAGCAGTTCCTCTCACCAACACAGCTCTGTCTTAGCTGTTGCTTCGGCAACTTTTATCTCAGTTTTAATCCTGCTTTACTCTTTGAGGTCTCTTTCAAAAAAACTGTTTCAAAAATAAGTATCTTCATACTATTAAGAATATTCTTACCATAATATTTTTACTTGAAAGATATCATCTTTCTGATATTATGTTAACATGATACTCAGCAGTATAAAGAAATCTCCGTTTCTGATAAATCTTCTGGATTTTATTCTTCCGCCTCTCTGTCCGGGTTGTGCGGATTATAATGATTCAGATAATGAGTATTGTCATAAATGCAGCGGCAGGATTGACCGGTATGAATACCCGCTCTGTATAAATTGCTATCAACTAGTTTCAGGAAGTGATAACTGTAAGAGTTGCGGTGATGACTCATTTCTACTCTATGCTCTGGGGCAGTATCAGGATCCACTCAAAGAGATAATAAGTCAGATGAAATTCAAAGGAATTATTTCCACGGCCGAACCTCTTTCAAAAGAACTGGCTGATAAATTCAAAAAAAACATAAAAAAACATGAAGCAGATTTCCTGTTACCCATTCCTCTTTATCCGTTAAGAGAGCTATCAAGAGGATATAACCAGTCAGAAATTATTGCCGATCATCTCTCGGTTGCTCTTGAGATTCCGTTCAGTAATGAAATTCTTGTAAGGAAAAAGAAAAGAATGCCGCAAGCCAAACTTGATTTTGAAAAGCGCTTCACAAATATAGATTCCGTCTTTGAAGTTATTGAGGAAGCAATAACTCCTGCTAAATTGATTCTCGTTGATGATGTCGTAACCAGCGGTGCTACTATTAAGGAAGCCAAAAAAGTCCTGGAAAAGTCGGGATACACGGTAGTGGCATCCATTTCTTTAGCTCATAATATGTAATATGCTTGAAAATTATTTGGAAAATTTTATTCAACACCTCAATTATGAATTAGGACTTTCAGCCAACTCGCTAAGTTCATACGAGAGTGATTTGAGAATATTTTTTGCGGCAACTAAATCAAGAAACTATAAGGATATCAAAGCATCTGACATCAATAATTACATTTCTTCCTTAAATACGGCGGGAAAAAAACCGGCCACAATTGCCCGCAAAATTTCTTCGCTGAAGAGATTTTTCAACTTTATTTGTGAATCCGATAAAACATTCAAAAACCCAACTAAAACCTTTACTGCTCCAAAAATAGTCAGGTACCATCCTCCTTATCTGGATCCATCTGAAATCAAACTGATAATTGAAAGGATTGAGCTAAAGACAGTTTTAGACTTCAGGGATGCAACTGTAATTGAGCTGATGTATGGTTCCGGATTGAGAATCTCAGAAATTACCAATATAAATATTAACGATATTGAAAAAGAGGCCGGTCTCATTAAAGTTACCGGCAAAGGACAAAAGCAGCGCCTCGTGCCATTGGGCGGATATGCCGTTGAGGCAATTGATAAACTTCTTTTCGAGCTGGAAAAGACAAAACCAAATAGAAGCCATAACTTTTTAATCTGCAATAAGTTAGGTCAGCCGCTCTCACGGATAGGGCTTTGGAAAGCAATCAAAAAAAGAGTGATAAATGCGGGCATAACAAAAAAGGTTACACCCCACACCTTCCGCCATTCTTTCGCAACTCACCTGCTTGAAGGCGGAGCGGATTTAAGGACAGTGCAAGAAATGCTCGGTCATGCCGATATATCTACTACACAGATTTATACTAACTTAGACCGGAATTATATTGTCGCAGAACACAAAAAGTACCATCCTAGAGAACTGGGCGGGACCAAAGGAGACTGAAGCTCCCCGCCGAGCAACATATTGCTTTGCCATAAAACAAGACTCGATTAATTTAGACTTCTATCTGAAAAGCTTCTTTACCAAAGATAAAGTAGAGATTCATTACTTCAATAATTTTGAAGAATTGATTACAATCTGTCATCGCTTTGAAATCGACACAATTTTCATAGACAGCGATAAAGAATTCAGTCAGGAGCTGAAGCTGGTAAGAGCTATAAAGGAAAACGTTTTTATCTACATCATACCGGTAATTTTATATCATCCCAATCCGGATATGAACTCAATAATTTCTGCCTATGAAAACGGGGTCGATGATTTTATATACGGTGAATGGGTGAATCACCTGGTCGAAGTGAAAATCAAGAAAATAATTGACCGCTCAAGAAGGGATCTTTCAGTAAATCCCTCAACCAGACTTCCCGGAACAAATATTATTGAAAAGGAAATTGCAAGACAGATAGAGATGAAAGCTGAATTTGCAATCTGTTACGCTGATCTGGATAATTTCAAAGCCTATAATGACTATTACGGATATACAAGAGGTGATAAAGTTGTTCGTTTGACAGCTAAGATTTTGAGAGATATAGTTTTTGACAGTTGCCGAGAAGGTTTTGTTGGGCATATTGCCGGGGATGACTATATATTTATAATTCCTTCCGATAGAGTAGATGATATCTGTTCTTCAGTCATCAGGGTTTTTGATCTCTTGATACCGTTTAGATATGACTTGGAAGATAGAAAAAGAGGCAAAATCAGCTCGGTAAATAGAAAAGGGGAGAAGGAAGTATTTCCGCTGTTAACTATCTCAATAGCTGTAATTATTAACCAGAACGGTAATTTTGAACATGTTGGTGAGCTATCTAAAATGTTGGCTGACTTAAAGAAAGCCACCAAAATGAAATCAGGCTCAAATTACATGGTAGAAAGGCGAAGAAAGTACTAAGAAACAAAATAAATTGTAAAAGGGGCAAAATTGGGGCAAAGCCAATAAATTTCCATAAAACGGATTCTTAATCCCAAGTCAAGTTGCTGACCGTGCCTGTCGAAGATATATGAGAAGACAAAGTTCTGCTGATTATTTGATGTCAATGGGGAGCTTCACAAATTTACACCGGGGGACAATTTAAATTTTCCCCTTTATGTACAGAAAAGATTATGACAATATTAATATTAGACAATGACCAGAAAACTATCAGCAAGATAAAGTCCTTGTTGGAAGATACCGAATACAAGACCAAAATAGCTACAAATGTTGATGATGCTATCAAATACCTTTATTCGGATCTGTCAATTTCACTAATCTTGATTGAAATTGATTTGCCCCACGAAGCCGGATATAAACTTTTGGCTTTCCTTAAATCCAATTTGAGATTCAGTGAGATTCCAGCAGTAATCAACTCCAAAAATGCTGATAATAAGACTGTCATCAAGTGCATTGAAAAAGGTGCCAAAGATTACATGATAAAACCAATCAATGAAGATTCTTTTCTAACCAAAATCAAAAATGTTTTGGATATGGGTAAAGGAAAAGTTCTCGTAGTTTGTAACGACCAGGTTGTGCTCAATATTTTTGTCAGAACTTTATCCCGCGAAAGTTACAAGGTATTTACTTGCGATTCAGGCGAGGAGGCAGTAGAGTTTTTGAAGGAGAAGAAGACTGATTATATCATTTCTGAATTAAATTTGCCTGTGATGAGCGGATTAGACTTACTTGTCATCCTCAAGGATGAATATCCACAGATTCCGGTAGTTATTGCCATGGAAAACAATAGCAGTCTTTCTGAGGACGATATCATTGCTTCCGGTGCTGACGGCTTTATAAAAAAGCCTTATAACAATACAGAGCTGATTCATAAAATAAATTCCCTGAAGAACATCAAGAAAAAACCTGCCCGCTCAAAGAAAAGTGCGGAGTTAACCAGAAAAATGCTTAGCCTTGGCGTTGACTCAAAATAAATATTACCCAGTTTGTGTTAAGACTTCTTGCCAATTCCTCTAAAAGCCAGATGACCCAAAAGGGCAGCCAGTCCAAAAAACATTATTAACGAGACAACCGGCCCATAGCTGCCGGTCAAAGTACCCATCATCCCTTCATGGGAGTGATAATAAGCAGCGTAAGCAGGAACAAATGCGATTATGAAAGCGACCATTACCCCAATGAGGGCATCACCGGCAACTATTCCCGATGCAAAGAGTATTCCTCTTTCTTTATTTCTCTTGAGAACGTCTTTCTTTGATATTTTTGAAATAATCATTGCAATTATTCCACCGGCCATGATTGGGGTGGAGAGCGAAAGGGGTAAATAAAGCCCTATTGCAAACGGCAAAGATGATATTCCCAACAGCTCAACGGCCAGAGCAATCATGCCGCCGACCAAAATAGGAGCCCAGGGGAGATTGGAGTTCATAACTCCCTGCACGACCGTAGCCATCACATTAGCCTGCGGAGCAAGGAGTGGATCGCTGTGGGTAGAATCTTCCACAAACCCAAAAGTGTCATTCAGGATGTAGATGGTGAAACCCATGGCTAGTGCCGGGGCTAACAATCCAATAAATTCTGTAAGCTGTTGCTTTATCGGAGTGGCTCCTAAGAGATATCCCGTTTTTAAGTCCTGAGCAATATCACCCGACATACAAACGGCAATACAGACAATTGTTCCAATTGACATTGCCGTTATCATTCCGGTAACGCCTGAAATACCAAAATAAAGAAGTATCATGGTAGTAACCAGTAAGGTGGCTATTGTCATTCCTGACACGGGCGAAGATGACGACCCAACAATTCCTACAATCCTTGCGGCCACAACTACAAAAAAGAATCCAAATAAAACGGCCAGCAGAACTCCAATCAAGTGCAGTTCTGTTCCCGGTAGAAAATATATAGCTATTGAAATAACCATAACACCTAGCACAACCCATTTCATTGGGAGGTCACGGTTCGTTCTAATAACATTTACTTCCTGCTTTTTTCCTAACAACTCAGAGAACCCGGATGTAAATGAAGAGAAAATAACTGGAAAAGATTTCACTAATGATAAAAATCCACCCAGCGCCACTGCTCCTACTCCAAGATAAGTGATATAATACTTTCTTAGCTGTCCCGGGTCCATGTCACTCAGCGGCATGTCTCCCGGAGCAATAATGACACCCGGAATCTGATCACCAAT
>JACZYS010000045.1:8068-13858 GCA_022570975.1 Candidatus Zixiibacteriota bacterium
TGCCAACAAGGGAGAAATTCCCAGATATCCAAGTACGGCACCACCCAACATCAAGGATGCAATTCTTGGTCCAATAATATAGCCAACGCCCAAAAGAGCCGGAGTGGCATCAATACCAAGAGTTCCGCCTTTTAAGAAATTACTGAAATTATAATGTACAGATTCGGACCAGCCTTTGAGGAAATTCATAAGAATTTTATATAAGGCCCCTACTGCGATGCCGCTAAATACCAGTTTTGCCTTTTCTCCTCCTTCGTCACCGGCTATAATAATTTCGGCACAGGCAGTTCCTTCCGGAAATGCCAGTTTACCATGCTCTTTTTTAACCAGATAATTTCTCAAAGGAATCATGAAGAAAATTCCTAATGAACCGCCCAGCATTGACAACCAAAATATTTGCGATTGTGTAATTTCATAGTCATAGCCGGCAGCGACCAATTCGTCATTTGCGGCCCAGATAAAAAAGGCCGGAATTGTAAATATAATTCCGGCAGCGAGTGATTCACCGGCAGAGCCAATTGTTTGAACAATGTTATTTTCCAGTATGGTGACTTTGTTTTTAAATATCATTCTCAGAACGGCCATGGAGATTACAGCGGCCGGAATGGAAGCGGAAACGGTCATACCAAATTTTAACCCCAGGTAAGCATTGGCCACACCAAAGAGGACAGAAATTATGGCCCCCAGAATAATAGCTTTCCAGGTGACTTCTGCTATGTTTTCAGCTGCTTCAATTACCGGAACAAAATTCTCACCATTAGCATTTGCCTTATCCATATGACCTCCTTAGAAGAATTTCACATCATAAATTTTGATGTAAATTAGCTCAATGCTCTATATTGTCAAGATTTTAACTTAATCTGAAGACAGGAAATCATTTGTTGGGATAGCAATTGTAATGCAAACGCAGAATTTGCTTCGCACAAATACCTCTTTTTTCTTCGCATAAAACCCTTATATAGGTTAAGAAATGCTCACAATTGGGCAGAATGCGACTTTTTTTATTAAGTGCTTTTGAGGTAATAAGATAACTTAATAAAAGTTGACAGAAAATGTAAGTTTTTCCTATATTAAGCTTGACAATAATATAGAAAAATGTATAATTTATATTAGTAAGGGTAATTCTAAGTTGACGGTATTATTTCAAGAAATTCATAGAGAATTAATACGTTCTTGGTTGCTTCGTATTTAAGGATGAATTTAATGGTCTCAGATGCAAAGGATCATGCGTCTCTTACCGTAACTAAACAACTTCAACACTAGGGAGGTGGATTTTGACGAAAAGTTTCCACAAATCAATGATAGTAATTGCTATCTTTTTGGTCCCTTCATTGGTCTTTGCCGGCGTCAGCAAGTTTGGCGTATCCAAGGCAAAAGTGGTGTCTGCTGAGAATACAGTAGTGATTCCACTGGAGATTACAAATGAAGACAATTTGACCGCATTGGATATTCCTCTGAGTTTCTCAAGCGGAGTAACTCTCAAGGAGGTTGACTTCAATAATACCCGTGTCTCTTATTTTGATCTTAAGATAGCAAACATTAATAACGAAAATAAAACCGTTGTTATTGGATTGCTGCCCCAGATGTCAAGCGTCTCTAAACCGGATTTAAAGGCAGGTACAGGAATAATTGCCAATCTTGTTTTTGAGATTAATGACCCAAATCTGACAGAGATTACCATAGAGGCCATTTCTCTCTCAAATCCAAACCATGACCTTGCCTTTGTTTATAGTGATGTTAATGCTGTCGGGGATTTCTCCTCACGCATGGTCACCAATGAATCCGAAGGCGGCGGGCTGGGATTTGAAACTATCACCGTTCCACTGCTTGGTAAAGGCAGTTTGCCGGATGTTTTTGCTTTAGAGCAAAACTATCCTAATCCTTTCAACCCTTCAACAATGATTAGATTTGATCTTCCAAAAGCAGCTTATGTAACTCTCAGAGTTTATAACGTGCTCGGTCAGGAAGTTGCGGTCTTAGTTGATGCTATGAAAGAAGCAGGAAAGCATTCCGTTGAGTTTGATGCTGACCAATATGCTACCGGTCTTTATTTCTACCGTATTGATAGCGAGAGTTTTTCAGAAACAAAGAAAATGTTGTTGCTGAAATAAATTTGATTTTACTTTAGTTGAAGTTGAAGTCTTAATTCCTAAAATATTTCGCCAAGCCCTCTTACTTTCAAAAGTGAGAGGGTATTTTAATTTCTGCGCCGTTTTAACACATCTTCTGCGAATTTGACACCCAATCTTATATAAATCAGTTTCAATCTGTCGTCTAACCTGTTGTTACGCAATGACACTAATTTAACTGTAGATGTTGGCACGTAATTTGATACTAAAGTGTGATATCAAAGGAATGTAATTTTTTTAACTTTGCATTTTGATTTGGAAAAGTTTACATGGCGGTTAGCTTTTTTGAAGTCCCTTTGATGGTGAGGAAAGAAAGAGGTCTCAGTCTCAGGACTGAGACCTTCTTTTTTTTGCAAATTATTTGACTCTAATATAACCCAAATCTTTATCACTGGCCGGAGGAACATCAAAATTTCTTCCATCTGAGCCATTGCCGGAACCATTAATTAAGGAAATACGGACTTTCTGTTTATTTCTATCAGAAGTGTATCTGGCCGTAATCATTGAGGCTTTCATAAGATTATCATCGGTAGCTTCGCCGATCAACAAAGTCACCGGGGAACCAATCCCCAACGCCTCCAGATGATGATGATTGGGTTGCTTTGCGGCCCGAAGAGAGTTGTTCTCAGCCTCATTTCTGCCCACAATTACTTTGGTTTCTTTATCCAATCTAAAATGCCGGCCTAACCTGAGTAGGTTTAAGTCCTCAAATGACAGCCGTCCGCTGTTTGCAATAAGGTCCCGCAACCTGTTTGAATATCCTTCATCGGTCAAAAGACAGCCGGAGGCAGGAGTGGGGTAGTTGTCCAGTCCAAACTCTTTGGCCATGGCAAACTGTCTTTTTCTGCTTCTACCTTCAATTGACTCCAACTGTTCTCTGTCAACCATGCCGTTAAGCTCAGGCTCGGTCGGAGAAAGTTTCTTGGCCGAGAGAGGTCGCAGCAGCTTTCCTTCCAGGCCGGTTTTTCTAATCACCAGTTCCATTTTGCTTTTGATTTGAGACATTGGTCTTTGTCCAATGACTTCGCCGGTTATTATGAAATCAGCGTTGACCATGCCCATAAACTCTTTGGCCTCATTGAGCATCAAAATCCGGCAGTCGGTGCAGACGTTCATGTTTTTGCCGCGCCCATACTGTGGGTTTTCGACGATATCTACAAATTTCTGGCCAAGGTGCATCAGTTTGACATTGAACCCATATTTTTCCGCAGCCGGGTAGGGGTTGGCACCGCAGGATGACCTGTCACCCAGATCACACCCAAAGTGGGTCATAAAGGTTAAAGCGGTTACTTCAATATCCTGCTTAAGCATTAACAAAATTGCCAGAGCAGAGTCAAGTCCTCCGGAGAATAAGGCAATTGCATGGCCTCTTTTTGTTCCGTTCTGATTATACATATCTTTTCATCAAATCTTAATCTATACTTTCCTGTGAAATATACAGTTCTTTTATTAAATTGCAAATTTTACTTACTACAAACAATAATCCAAATCACCAGGATTCTTATTATCTTGACTTAACTCTGACAAACGGCTAAACTTGGGCGAAACAGAGCAAAGGATAGTATATTTTAGGTTATTTTAACAACACTCTTAAAAAACTGGCCTATGAAAGTCAGCAGCTCTTTTTCTTCTCGATTAAGATGATTTCGGCCCTGTTTTCCAGAAAATTCTATCTTATTGAGACGTTGGAGCAGTTGTACCTGATTGGGATAGGCTCTCTATTTTTGATTTTCTTGACCGGGTTAATGGCCGGACAGGGATTTGCTTTTGCTTTTTCGGTTGAATTGACAGATTTTGGAGCCAAAAGCTACTTGGGAAGAATAATGGTCATATCAATCGTCAGGGAGCTGGGACCGGTCTTAACCGGTCTCATGATGGCGGCCAGAGTTTCCGCCGGGATTACGGCCGAAATAGGGGCCATGAAATCGTCCAACCAGATAGATGCTATGATATCTTTTGGTATTGATCCTATTAAGAAAATTGCTGTCCCCAGATTTATAGCCTTAGTCTTAATGGTTCCGGCATTAACTGTCGTATGTGATGTGGTCGCCATATTTGGTGGTTATATCGTAGCAGTTTTTATTACCCACTTATCGAGCAGTATGTACATAACGGCGGTCAAAGAGCGGCTGATTTTTGGAAATATATTTATCGGCCTTTTTAAGCCGTTCATATTTTCTTTTATAATTGCTTTTGTAGCCTGCTACAAAGGGTTCAGCTCCGGAGGCGGAACAAAAGGGGTGGGCAAAGCAACTACTGAGTCAGTAGTACTTACTTCAATCTCTATTTTGGTAGTCAATTTCTTTATAACAAAAGTTGTCTTCTCGTTCATCAAAGGATATTTATGATTGAATTTAAGAATGTCAGTTTCTCCTATGGTGATAAGGATGTTTTAAAGAATATCTCTTTTAGAGTCGAAGATTCCGAATCGCTCGTCATAATGGGACCGTCAGGGTCAGGAAAATCTACCATATTGAGACTTGCCTTGGGGCTTGAGTGTCCACAAAAAGGGGAAATATTTTTTGATAATAAAAATATATGTGTTATGAAAGAGTCGGAAAAAAGAGAAATCAGGAAAAGAATCGGAATGGTTTTTCAACAACCTAATCCTTTCCCTAAATCTATCTTTGTCTTCCAAAGAAGACTAGGATTATTCCAATTACGATTGCTGCTACCGCGACTATTGCGATTGTTGGAATAAACTCGGCCATCGCGTTTATACCATCCAATCCAAAACCGGTTGCGTTAAATGCAGTTGCGTTAGTCGTCTGAGTACTTTGTATCTTTTCAAGGATAGTACCTCCCAAACCTAGAATAACAGCTGCCACAACTAAGGCAATAGCAATCGTGCCCAGATCATTGATTGTGAACCGTTGGGCTTTTTTCTTAAGTTGTTTCATATAATTAGCATTACAACTATTTTGTTATATAAGTATAAGAGTTACTAAGTGAAACAAGCTGTTAACATTATGACACTTACCTAATATACCAAAAGTTATATATATAAGTGTAGTCATTGTATAAAACATGGTCTTTTCAGACGACAAACACGAAAGAGGCATAACAATAAGGACTGATTACTCAAAAGACACAGGCAAAGTTAAAAAGTACAGAATTAGTTTGGAGGAATTAATAAGCTTCACAAAACATACATCGAGATTAAAGAGTTATTATTATGTATTAAAACAAGTTGTAAAAGAACACTTCGTTTGTTGCGAGCTTTGTTGTAAATATAGATCAGTTGAAGTTCATCACATCAATAAAAATAGATTGGATAACCGACTAGAAAACTTAAATATGCTATGTAAATGGTGTCACATCAAAGTTCATAAGTATATGTACAATGCCAAACACGTTAATAAAAGGACATAAATGTAATCGTTGTGACAAAGAATGGGTTTCCAATAAAAGTAAGAATGAGAAACCAATAGTTTGTCCTAAATGTAAATCACCATATTGGGATAAAGAAAAACTATGGATAAAAACCGAGGAGGAAAAACAAAATGAATCTATCAGTCTGGGGAAAGGGTAAGACAATAAAACGAATAATCAATTCTATTATGGAGGACAATAAAGATTATGATATTGAAATAGAGGTATATATGAAACCATTCAAAGGTGGTAAGGACAATGACAAAGGGGGATAAACACTATTGGGCAT
>JACZYS010000046.1:0-9915 GCA_022570975.1 Candidatus Zixiibacteriota bacterium
CCCCGGCCTCATCGTCTGGCACCCGAAGGGGGGCCGGATTCGTTCCATCGTCGAGGATTACTGGAAGGACCTCCACTTCCGGCGGGGGTACGACATCGTCTACTCGCCCCACATCGGCCGGGCCCAACTTTGGGAGACCAGCGGCCACCTGGACTTCTACCGGGAAAGCATGTACGCCCCCATGGACGTGGACGGACAGGAGTACTTCCTGAAGCCAATGAACTGTCCCTTCCATATGATGATGTACAAAACAAAATTATGGTCTTACAGAGATTTACCACTGAGATGGGCCGAGCTGGGAACTGTTTATCGATATGAAAAAGCAGGAACACTTCATGGACTGATGAGAGTAAGGGGATTCACGCAGGATGATGCCCATCATTTTGTAGCTCAGGATAAAATGGAAGAAGAGCTGGTATGGATTTTGAATTTCTGCATACATATTTTGAAATCATTCGGATTTACAAATTATGAAATATTTCTGTCAACCAGACCGGAAAAAGCTATAGGTGAGCCCAAAGACTGGGAAAGAGCAGAAAAAGGATTGGAAGAGGCTTTAAAAAAAGCTGAATTGCCATTTGAAGTTGATGAAGGGGGCGGTGCCTTTTATGGCCCCAAGATTGACATCAAGATTAAAGATGCCCTTAACAGAAGCTGGCAATGCTCTACAATCCAGTTCGATTTTTCCTTGCCGGAACGGTTTGATTTGCATTATATTGATGCCGGTGGAAAACAACGTCGCCCGTACATAATCCATCGGGCACTGTTGGGTTCTATTGAACGGTTTTTTGGTGTCTTAATTGAACATTACGCCGGCAATTTCCCGCTCTGGCTGTCCCCGGTTCAAGTAAAAATACTTCCCGTGACTGACAGTTACAATGATTATGGGCAGGAGATAATGGATAAACTTCTGGACCAAAATATCAGGGTTGAACTTGATATGAGGTCAGAAAAAATTGGGGCAAAAATCAGAGATGCCGAAATGCTAAAAATCCCTTATATGTTTGTTGTTGGGGGTAAAGAAGCAGAGGCAAAAACTGTCTCTGTAAGAAAACATACTGTTGGCGATTTGGGGACTAAGTCATTGGATGAAATAGTTGCCAGTCTCAAGACAGAGATTGAAAATAAGGGTTTAGAATAAAATTTTTATGTTTAGGAGGATTTCATAAGCAACAAATCTCATCGCATCAATAACAGAATTAAAGTCTCCCCGGTTAGAGTAATTGGACCGGATGGGGATCAGCTTGGTATTTTGCCGGTAGAAGAAGGACTGCAAAAGGCAAGAGATTTCGGACTGGATTTGGTCGAAGTTTCCCCGAACACCCGTCCTCCGGTTTGTAGAATTTTGGACTACGGAAAGTTCAAATATGAAATCGCCAAAAAAGACAAGATTGCCAGAAAAAAACAGCATAATGTCCAGATGAAAGAGATGCGTTTTCGTCCAAAAATTGATGAGCATGATTTTAATTTTAAAACAAAACATGTCCGTGAGTTTTTGGAAGTAGGAAGCAAAGTGAAAGTTTTTGTAATGTTCCGCGGAAGAGAAATGGCTTATCAGGAGTTTGGGAGAAAAGTGCTCGATAGAGTTAAAGATGATTTGGAAGATATTGCCAATGTGGAAGTCGCTCCAAAGATGGAGGGAAGGCATATGAATATGATGTTAACTCCCAATGCCGAAGTATTAAAAAAATTAAAAGAGAGATCTAGAGAGAAAAAACAAGTCGATCCTGATCAAGAGAAGGTAGTTGAGACAGAGACCGAGAATCAGGAAAATTAGTTTAAGTAAAGGATATATATAATGCCAAAGATGAAAACAAGAAGATCGGCCGCCAAGAGATTCAGAAAAACGGCGACCGGCAAAATAAAAAGAAACAAAGCATATAAGACTCATATTTTAAACAAGATGAGCCCCAAAAGGTCAAGACAGCTTCGCAAAGCTACATTGATTTCTAAAGGAGATCACAAAAGAGTAATGAGAATGCTCCCTTACTAACCAGTAACAAGGAAATTACAGGAGATTAAATAAATGCCACGTTCAAAAAATAATGTTGCCGCCCACAAGCGACATAGAAAAGTGCTGAAAAAAGCCCGGGGAAACTTTGGGGGTAGAAGCAAGCTCTACCGCACCGCCCTTGAAACCGTAAGAAAAGGACTCAAATATGCGTACCGTGACCGCAGAAATAGAAAACGCACTTTCCGTTCACTCTGGATTGTCCGCATCTCTGCAGCCGCCAAATTGTGTGACACCAACTATTCCACTCTCATGTACGGTCTCAAAAAAGCCGGTGTAAATCTGGACAGAAAAATGTTGGCCGATATTGCCGCCAGAGATATGGATACTTTCTCAAACCTGGCCAAAATCGCTGCTGGAAATTAAGATATCTAAAGAGGAATCATGTCTCTTCTGGATGATATCAATCATATAAATAACCAAGCAAAAGAGCGGATCAGCAATGCTGATTCGCTCGATTCTTTAAATGAGGCAAAGGTCAAATACCTTGGTCGCAAGGGGGAACTGACCGCTGTCTTAAAAGAACTCAAGAACTTATCAGTCGATGAAAAAAAATCTGTCGGCGCCCAAGCCAACCGCTGCCGTCAGGAACTGGAAGAACTAATTGCAACCGCTGCGGGAAAATTTTCAACAAGCAAAACAGATTCATCATTTGATTATACTCTACCGGGAACCTCGAGTCAGATAGGGGTGGTCCATATTATTAATCAGGTAATTGATGAAATAGTCAATATCTTCCACGGAATGGGTTTTGAAATCGCCCGCGGACCTGATATTGAAACAGATTACTATAATTTTGAGGCCCTCAATTTTCCGCCCGACCATCCGGCAAGAGACATGCAGGATACAATGTTTGTTGAGGGCGGAAGAATTTTGAGAACCCACACCACTCCGGTACAGGTGAGGAAGCTTGAAGAACAAAACCCACCCATTAAAATTATTGTTCCCGGCCGAACATACAGAAACGAAGCTATCTCTACCAGAGCCCATATTGCTTTTCACCAGGTTGACGGATTTTTGGTTGATGAAGGTGTTTCCATGGCTGACATGAAAGGAGTGCTGGTTGCATTTTGTAAGTCATTTTTTGGGCCGGATCTAAAACTTAAATTCCGTCCATCGTTTTTTCCATTTACTGAACCGTCAGCGGAAGTAGATGTCTCCTGTTTCCTCTGCAAGGGCAAGGGTTGCCAACTCTGTAAATATTCCGGCTGGCTCGAAATTTTGGGCTGCGGAATGATTGACCCCAATGTATTGATCAAGACCGGACATGACCCGGAAAAATATACCGGATACGCTTTTGGGATGGGCGTTGAGAGAATTGCAATGCTCAAATATAAAATCAATGACATCCGTCATTTCTTCAACAACGACATCAGATTCTTACGACAGTTTAAATAATTATGAAACTATCTCACAATTGGCTAATAGAACTTACCGGATTAAACTGGACTCCTGAAGAAACCGCGGAAAAACTGACCCTGTGCGGAACCGCCTGTAAAAATATAGAACCTACGGCAAAATATATGGACAAGGTCGTGGTAGGAGAAGTATTGACCCTCTCGGCAATAGAAGGTGCTTCAAAAATCAGACTGGCCAAAGTAACCACCGGTGATGAAGAACTGCAAATTGTCTGCGGTGCCCCAAATGTTGCTGTTGGTCATAAAGTGCCGGTAGCAAAAATTGGTGCCGTCCTTGCCGGCGACATGAAAATTAAGAAAACAAAAATCAAAGGAGTGGAGTCATCGGGGATGATATGCTCGGAGAGAGAGCTGGGAATCAGTGATGAGCATGAAGGTATCTGGGTTCTGCCGGATGAGGCACCGGTCGGAAAACCTCTGGCTGAAATTTTGGATTATGACGACCACATTCTGACTTTTGACCTGACCCCAAACCGGGCTGACTCTATGAGCGCCATTGGTATCGCCCGTGACATGGCCGCTCTGGCCAACAAGAAATTGATGCTGCCTCAAACGGATATTAAAGAATCGGACAAACAGGCTTATGATTACATCTCAGTTACAATTGATGATGCATTTGGATGTCCCCGCTATGCGGCCAGAATAATTCATAATGTAAAGCTTGCCGAATCCCCCTGGTGGCTTAAGAAAAAATTAATAACTTCCGGCATCCGCCCTATCAATAATCTGGTAGATATTACCAATCTGGTCATGCTTGAAACCGGGCATCCGCTCCACGCTTTTGACCTCAAACGTTTTGGCTCAAATGAAGTAGTTGTCAGACAGGCTAAAGAAAAAGAAAAATTTATAACTTTAGACGATAAAGAGCATGAGCTTGACAAAAATGTAACTCTCATCACCAACGGCAAAACCGGTGTTGCTGCCGGAGGTGTCATGGGCGGCAAAGACTCAGAGGTAAAAGAGGACACCAAAGACCTTCTGCTGGAGGCAGCATATTTTAATCCTTCCTTGATAAGGAAAAGCAGAAAAAAACTGGGAATTGTAACCGAGTCTTCGAGCCGGTTTGAAAAAGGAGCCAACCCTAATGGTATTGAGTTTGCAATTAACCGGGCCGCTCACCTTTATCAGCAGTTGGCTGGCGGCGAGGTCGCCTCGGGAATTGTTGACTGCTACCCAAAAAAAATAGAACCGGCAAATCTGTCCCTCAGAGTAAAAAGATGCAATCAGATTTTAGGCACTGGAATCTCTCAAGCGAGAATGGTTGAAATTTTAAAGGCGCTCGAATTTGAGGCTGACAACTCAGACCCTATAAAAGTCAAAGTTCCAACTTTCAGACCGGATATTGAACGGGAAATTGACCTGATTGAAGAGATTGCAAGAATTGAAGGTTTTGATAAAATCCCAACCCCTCAGTCAATCACCGGTCCTCTTTATACACCGGTTCATTGGGAAGACAATTTCAAGAAAGAAATAAGAACACTCTTGACCAGTTCAGGCTTTGACGAAACAATAGCCCACGGCATGGTACACAGCCGCATGGCATCTCTTCTTGAACCAGAGATGAAACATCTCAAACTCTTAAATCCGGTCTCAGAAGAAGTGAACGTAATGAGAACCATGCTGGCCACAACGGCCTTGTCAGTTGTTTCCCATAATCTATCCCACCGCAACATGGATATCAAACTTTTTGAACTTGGGAAAGTTTACTTTCCCCCCGACTCAAATGATGACTGGGTTGAAGAGGAAAAACTGATTCTGGCAATAAGCGGGTCAACGGCTGGCAACTGGAGAGAAAAGCCAAGAAAACTTGATTTTTATGACTTAACAGGAGCACTGGATAATATCTGGGCACATCTTCGTCTGGGAGAATATTCTATTGTCGAGCAGCCTGTTGGCTGGATGGAAAATAATATGTCGTTTTCTATCTCGTTGGAAGAAAATGAAATAGGCGTAATTGGAAAAGTGTCATCAAAGATTGCCCGGAAGTTTGATATCAAAGAGGATGTTTATATTGCCGAGATATTTATGGGCAGCCTGATTGCCAGAGGGAAACCACTGATTAAGTTTTCCAATCTGCCTGTTTATCCTTCGGCCCCAAGAGATTTGGCAATTATCGTTGACAACAGTGTGATCTCTTCCGATATTATAGCGACAGTCAAAAAGAATGCCGGTAAGTTGGCTGAGTCAGTCAAAATCTTCGACCTCTATACCGGCAAACAGATTGAAGAAGGAAAAAAATCTATAGCTATTTCAATAAACTACCGCTCCGCGGAAAGAAATCTTACCGGCGAAGAAATTGATATAAAGCAGATGAAAATCATTGAGTCATTGAAATCAGAGTTTAAAGCAGATATTAGGGATAAATAACTATGGATAATTCAATGGAAACGTTGTTGGACAGAGTTGAAAAAGCTCTCGATTTAATTGAAACACTTGAAACTGACAAGAAAGAACTCCGCAAAGAAAATTCCCGCTTAAAAGCCCAACTTAGCAAATCCGCCAAAGCATATAACTCGGTCATACTTGAAAAAACCGACCATAAAGAAAAAGTTAAATCCCGCCTTATTGGCATTTTAGACCGCATTGCAACAATTGAGAGCATGACCGGCTAGTTTTTACTTGACGCAAGTCCACCCCATTTATTATAATCTATTGTAATTTGTTAGGATAAGAAGATTGTCTGGGTAATGTTTTGTAAGAACTCATGACTGAAATTATTAAAGAAAATAACAGAGTAGTCGTAAAGATATTTGGCGAAGAATATCCCGTAACCGGGATAGCTGACCAAGCTCATATTTGCCGGGTAGCAGACTATGTTGATTCCAAGATGAAGGAAACGGCTGAGAACAGCCGTATAAATTCCCGTGATAAAATTGCAATTTTGGCGGCCATGTCAATTGCATCAGAGTATTATGAAAAAGAAAACACCCTTAAAAGTTTAAATTTTCAAAATAATGCTCGGGTTAAGTCTATTGTGAAAAGATTAGATAGGGTCTTAGGCAAATAGATATCACTTCATCTTAGTTCTCAAGTTAAATCCTTCTTACATCTTCTATCCTTGATATATAGTGTCAACCTTGACTTGGAGCAATTCCGAATTGGAGGAAATGATGGGAGAAAATCTCATATATATTGCAGCCTCAGGGCTTATAATTGGAATCATTTCATTTTTCATAGCCAAATCACTGGCCAAAAAAGCAGCTTCTAAAGAGGTTGAAGACGCATCCGAAAAGGCAAAGCAGCTTATCTCCGATGCCGAAAACAGAGCTGCAATAAAATCAAAAGAAGCCTTCTTAGAAGCAAAAGAAGAGCGGCTCAAGCTAAAAAGCGAATTTGAAGTCGAAACCGAGGCAACCAGAAAAGAATTAGACTCACTTGACAGAAATTTGAAAGATGAGGAGAGAACCCTCAATAAAAAGATTGAGTTAGTCGAGTCCAGAGAAAAAGATGTCCGCTCAAGCGAAGATAACCTCCACGCCAGAGAAAAAGGGGTGGAAATTAGAGAAAATGAACTGAAAGATATTATTGCAACACAGAACGATAAACTTCAAAAAATAGCTCAGATGTCTCCGGAAGAAGCAAAAAAGCAGCTGATGGAAAACATGATTGGGGAAGCCAGAATAGAAGCCGCATCTCATATCAAAGAAATTAGAGACCAGGCCGAAAGAGATGCCAACAAAGAAGCCAAAGAAATTATTACTCTGGCCATAAACAGATGTGCCTCTGACCACGCGGTGGAAACCACAGTTTCCGTTGTAAATCTTCCCGGTGATGAGATGAAGGGAAGAATAATCGGCCGCGAAGGCCGCAATATCCGTTCTTTTGAAACAGCAACCGGTGTTGACGTTATTGTTGATGACACTCCCGAAGCGGTAATTTTATCGGGTTTTGATCCGGTTCGCCGCGAGGTTGCCCGTATAGCGCTCGAAAAACTGATAACTGATGGACGAATCCACCCGACAAGAATCGAGGAGGTGGTTGAAAAAGCCAGAGAAGAGATCGAAGTTATTATTCAGGAGGCCGGAGAGCAGGCTTGTTTTGACCTTGGTATTCACGGCCTCAATAGAGATTTGATTAATATGCTCGGTAAATTAAAATACCGTACCTCTTACGGGCAAAATGTC
The DNA here is from genome assembly GCA_022570975.1 of Candidatus Zixiibacteriota bacterium. Taxonomy (GTDB): domain Bacteria; phylum Zixibacteria; class MSB-5A5; order GN15; family FEB-12; genus JACZYS01. The sequence goes on from JACZYS010000046.1 coordinate 7,554, forward strand.
TTGGAGCATTCAAAAGAAGTTTCCATGCTTTGCGGTCTGATGGCTGCCGAACTTGGTCTCGATGATGCCATGGCCAAAAGATGTGCCCTGCTTCATGATATTGGAAAAGCTATCGACAGAGAGACCGAAGGAACCCATACCCAAATAGGTGCTGATTTCCTCAGGAGGGTGCATGAGCATGAAAATGTTATCAATGCCGCAGAATCTCATCATAACGATGTTCCCATGATTAGCCCGTATTCGGTTTTGGTTCAGGCGGCTGACTCAATTTCAGGAGCTCGCCCGGGAGCCAGAAGAGAATCGCTTGAGTCATATATTAAACGTCTGACCAAGCTCGAAGAGATTGCAGATAGTTTCAAAGGAGTCTCCAAAGCGTACGCCATTCAGGCTGGTAGAGAAATAAGAGTGATTGTTGAGAACGATAAAATTGATGATCTGGCCAGTACAATTTTGGCCGCTGACATAGCCGAAAAAATCGAGGCAGATATGCAGTATCCCGGTCAGATTAAAGTGACTGTAATAAGAGAAACCAGGTCAACTGAATATGCAAAATAGAGCCTGTTGAAAATATAAACGGCCTTGCCATCAAAAGATAATTTTGTTATTCTCATAAAATAACAGATTTGAAGAAAAGTCGAATAGGCGGCATCGGCTTTTTCATATTTTGCGGCCGCCTTAGAAAGTTTCATAAATGTCTTTAATGACAGTTTTGTTTGTCGCTGATATTTGCGGGAAAGTAGGCAGACAGGCAGCTTCATTCATTATTAAATCTCTAAAAGAAGAACATAACATTGACTATGTTATTGCCAATATTGAAAATGCCGCCGGTGGGTTTGGGGTAACGCCAGAGATGTCCAGAAAGGCGTTTGGATATGGTATTAATGTCCAGACCTCGGGAAACCATATCTGGGACAGGTATGAAATAATTCAGTACATACAAAAAGAACCGCGCCTTCTCAGGCCAAATAATTATCCATCGGGCGTTCCCGGCAACGGAACTTATCTGGATATTGTGGGAGATAAAAAAGTCGCCACCATTAATGTTATGGGAAGAGCCTTTTTAAAAGATATCGACTGCCCCTTTGAGTCGGCCTTTAAAGCCGTTGAACGATTGCGAAGCGAAACCAAAATCATCATTGTTGATATGCACGCTGAAGCAACTGCTGAGAAACAGGCGATGCTCTATTATCTCGATGGAAAAATTTCAGCCCTAATAGGCACCCATACCCATGTTCAAACAGCCGATGAAACAATTACGGAAAAAGGAACTGCATTTATCTCCGATGTCGGCATGACCGGCCCTCATGATTCCGTTATTGGCATGGAAAAAGATCCGTCGCTGGCACGGTTTTTAACCGGAATGCCAAAAAGAATGTCAACTGCTTCCGGCGATATCAAACTCTCAGGAGTCTTGCTCAAGATAGATGACAGCTCGGGCATCTGTGAAAGTATTGAGAGATTAAAAATTGATTTTGACCCTGGAAATCTGCCTGTATCAAACAATCATGAGGAATAATAAGAGGGACAACTGTTGAGCGCGACTATTATTGATGGCAAAGAAGTTTCTAAAGCAGTTCGCAATGCTCTCAAGGGAAGAATTGCCGCTCTCAAAGAGAAAGGTATAACTCCCGGTCTGGCCGCTGTTATTGTCGGAACTGACCCGGCCTCGGCAACTTATGTAAAAAGCAAAGCCAGAGCCTGTGAACGGTTGAAACTCTACAGTCAAGTAATTACCAGAGATGAAAACTTATCTGAGTCAGAGCTAATAGATTTGGTAAAATCTCTAAACGCCAATGAAAAAATTCACGGTATCCTGGTCCAGTCACCGCTCCCGTCTCATATTGATGAACTGTCGGTAACTCTGGCTATAGACCCGAAAAAAGATGTCGATGGATTCCACCCGTATAATGTCGGTCTGATGCTAATTGGGCGAGACACTCTGCTTCCCTGCACCCCCAATGGAATTCTTAAACTCCTTGAGCATTATGAAATCTCACCCTCCTCAAAAGAGGTAGTAGTTGTCGGGAGGTCAAATATTGTTGGCAAACCAATGGCTGCCCTGTTGATTCAAAAAGGAAAAAACAGAGATGCAACCGTCACCATTGCCCATTCCAGAACAAAAAATTTAAGTGAAGTTACCAATAGAGCCGACATAATTATTGCCGCCACCGGACGACCGTCAACTATCACTTCCGATATGGTTAAAGATGGTGCCGTGGTCATTGATGTAGGTGTTAACAGAATCGACGACCCGACAACCGAAAAAGGGTACCGGCTCATAGGTGATGTTGATTTTGAGGCGGTCAAAGAAAAAGCCTCTTTCATAACCCCGGTTCCCGGTGGAGTTGGCCCAATGAAAATT
>JACZYS010000046.1:9925-12202 GCA_022570975.1 Candidatus Zixiibacteriota bacterium
AGCAGACATACTTGTGGTCGCTGTAGGAAAACCAAAACTGATAACAGCCGATATGGTTAAAGAAGGGGCAATAGTTCTAGATGTTGGTGTTAACAGAGTTGACGGAAAGTTAATTGGTGATGTTGATTTTGATAATGTAAAGGAGAAAGTTAAAGGCATAACTCCTGTTCCAGGAGGAGTAGGCCCAATGACAATTGCCATGCTTATGTCAAACACCGTAAAAGCCGCCGAACTGTCTATCAAGTAATTCTCTGCCAAATAGTAGATTGCTACTTATTCTCTGCATCTTTTTTCATTTTGGTATGCATCAGAATTTTACCACTTAAGCTGAAAAGTCGTAATTAGATAGGGTATAAGGGTATAGCAATAATCTCTACCAGAAGGCACAGTCTTTGCTTATATTAAAGCGGATAGCTATTTTACTTATCTGATAAAAAATATGAAAAAACTAAAACTTAATATTCTTGCAATTAGCTTATCTTTTTTAACTCTCTCCGGAACCGTTTTTGCCGATAGATTTGAGGCTGAATCAGGAGCGAATATAACAGAGAGTTTTAATACATCATCTGTCTCAGGTGAACTGGCTCCGCCCGATTATGGACTTCGCCTTGACGGTTTCTTCGACAATAAATCTTTCCATGAGGTTACTTTTGAGTTTGAGAGTGTCAAACTTGATATTTATGACAACAGCAAAGCTAATCTCTATGGGAATATCTCAGTTGCAGAATATGACGACAACGGCTCTGCCGGAAATCATGAAAACAGTTATTACTTAAACGTCTGGTTCCACGAAATTACAGAATCCGAAAAACTGGAAGATATTCATGACTACAACCCCGACTTCAGATATTTTGAGATTTTGGATGAAGAAGAGGAAAACGGAGCTGAAATTCGTAACCTTGCCGATAACTCTGACCACACTCACTTGTCGACTTTTCCGCCATCGGAGTCAAAACCGTTTCGGATTGGAATTGGTGTCAACGGAATTACAGATAATATGGGTGCCTTTGGAATGCTGAGATACAGGCATAATTTTGACGACAAAATCACCGGCACTGGCCACAAAAACACGGGTGAGTTTGCTTTTGATTTGGTTCCGATGGACAGCGAATTAAAAATAGTGCAGATCACTTCGCTTGAAGTAAACTCTCCCAATGCCCCATTTGTAAACACCAAACAACAATTTGAGATTAAGTGTCAGGTTACCAACCTATCAAATGCGAATATAGAAAACCTAAATCTGAAATTGACTTCAACAGGCAACTCCCTTTTTGAACCGTTTGCCACAATAGATCACTTATCATCTAACGGCACTGCGGAAGTAACATTTGAAATTACAGCAGCTCCTGAAGAAACAGAAAGTGAAATATTTTTTGCTGAGATAACTTCGACAGATGTAATAGTAACCCCACCCTTTGATGCCGAAACCCACATTGTTATTCAGACACCGGCACAAATTGAATTGAAATTTATTCTTCCAAGAACTAACAGCACTTTAACTACAGAAAATCAATTCACTGGTTTTTTGATATTTGAGAACTATGGTAATTCACTAGTAAGTTCTACCGAATTTAGAGCAACTTACGGCATGAGAAACGGTCAGCAAATATTGCTTGAAGGCATTTTAGAGCGAGATGGTTATTCTTCTAATATTGCAAAGACAATTCACTTTGAAACTACTAATGAAGAGGGGATATTCGAATTCTTGTTTGAAGTTTCAAATATTCCAATCGAAATTAATACTAACCAACCTGCGGATATTGTAGGAGGATTAGTAATGGACACTTCTTTCGTCGTTGTACATGGTGATCCATCTCTTTTCGCCAAGGCGACACGACAGGATTCACACTTATTAGTTGAAGGAGAGGAGAAAGAGTTATTTGAACTCTATCTTAGAAACAGTGTAAGTTACCTTGGTTATCCATTTCGGTTAAACTCTGTAACTGTTCGTTTTTTTGATTATGAGATGAAACCAATTAATCTTATGCAATTCATGGCAGGTGATGTGACAGGATTTTATGAAGGAGATACAAAAATCTCATCATCTCGGATTGATCTAAATAAAATTCAATTGAATTTTGATGATTTAGTTATTCCAGACGGAACAGATTTGTCAATGTCTTTTGTTACGCTCTTTAAAGATGTACCCTCAAGATCAATAATTTTAGAATTGTCCTACGAAGAAATAGACGCTGAGGACATAATCTGGAGGCGAAAAGTTGATATAACCTATGAAAATGAAGCTTTAGAAACTTTTGCCTACACTTTCCAGGAAGA
>JACZYS010000046.1:12212-13832 GCA_022570975.1 Candidatus Zixiibacteriota bacterium
CGATTTCAACCAATCAGTCATCATAAAAGAGAACCCGGTCAAAATCTCAATTAACCCGGTCGTGCTCAATTATAATCTGGATGTTGTTTCGTCGGTTGAAATAAGAATCTACACTCTCACCGGTGAAGAAGTCTTTGAAAAATTATACTTATTTGGTGGTCCGGGAGCACAGCTGGGTGAAAACACTTTCGAATGGGACGGCAGAAATGATAATGGCAATCTGGTTTTGGGCGGAGTATATATTGTCTCGGTAACGGTTCGTGCCACCGGTGAAAACTCAAAAACAAAAGTAGCTTTGGTAAAATAGCAAAATGATGATAACCGTCAAACATATAGTAACCATTGCATTTGTAGCAATAGTCTTAGTCTCAAATACAAAAACTCAGGATGCCGGAAGAGAGTCTCTCTTCTCAATTGGTACCGGTGCCCGTGCCCTTGGTTTGGGCGGCGGGTTTAGCTCAATTGCCAATGATGCCTCGACTATCTATTACAACCCGGCCGGTCTGGCTCTTTTAAAGTACCAGGAAGTTTCCGCCATGTATATGTCATTGCTTGAAGGAACCAACTATGGTTTTGCCTCATGGGTTTATCCAATCTCAAGCAAGAGCGGAATTGGAATTGGCATTATGAAAATTGGCACCGATGATATTATAAGAAGAATCAATTTTGTTGAATCCGGCAGTTTCAATTATACATCGTTTCAGCTTATGTTTGGTTTCGGAGCCGAGATTACAAATGACGTAAATCTTGGAATTTCTGTAAAAGCATTAAACCAATCGCTCGATAATTTCTCTGACTATGGTATCGGTATGGATATTGGACTCACCTCCGACCTCTCGAAAAATATCAGGATTGGATTTGTTGCTCGTGACCTAATGCCCCCGGAAATCAGATTAGACCGGGCCTCAGATACATACCCAACCTCCTACGCAGGCGGAATGTCAATTAGGAATATAAAACTCTCAGAAAAAGTAACCATGCTTTCATCGCTTGAACTCGAAAAAATCGAAGACCGCTCCGCAAAACTCCACACCGGAGTGGAACTTGTCGTGGACAATTTCTATGCTCTTAGAGGAGGCTACGACAAAAATAACTTTGTAGTCGGTATCGGTTATTCTTTTGATAATCTAAAAATTGATTACGCCTACAAATTTGAAAAAAGAATTTCAGACTCTCATCGTTTTTCACTCTCATATGAAATTGGAAAAACAGACGCCGTCGGCGCTGATTTTGAGCCTGAAATTGTGCCAGCAGATAAAAACAGCCAGGCCATCTTTTTCAAAGAAAAAGCTGAAAATTTTTACGCCCAAAACCAGCTTGATTCTGCAATGTTTTATTACAAGCGAGCCCTAACTTTTGATAACAAGGACATAGGCGTCAGGGGGCATATTACCGCTATCGAAGAATCGAATCGTTTCAAGGACGAAAAATCCAGCAAGACAGTTGCACCGGATTATCTGGCTAATATTTCCTATAATGAATATCTCAGGCAGGCAAACAGTTTCTTCAAGAAAAAACAGTTTTCTGCCGCCTTAGATATGGTCGCCCTTGTTCTGAAAATAAATAAAGAGCATCCGGAAGCCAAAAGCCTCCGGAAAGAAATCATCAACGGCAGAAATG
>JACZYS010000047.1 GCA_022570975.1 Candidatus Zixiibacteriota bacterium
CTCTTTATTTTGTTTTCGTTCAAAAAACCAGACGGCGGTGCCAATAACAAAGAGCAAAACAAACAGCCCCAAAACGATTCTCAAAAACTTCCAGGAGAGAAAGCTGCTGATAACGGCGGTTAAATCTTTCTTGTTTTGGGGAGTAACCGCAATAGCCAGCCCGGTGGTGTGGAACGGGTGGGAGAAATCAAAATTTTCTTCCCGCTCGGCAGAAATAGTTAAGGCAGAAACAGCAAGGTCAATTGTTTTGTTGGTCAGCCCGTTTGTTAACCCTTCTAAGTCAAATTCGACTAATTCATATTCCAAATTCAGTTCAGCCGATATTTCTTTCCAGAGGTCAATTGAAATGCCGCTAAAATCTCCGTCCGTATTTTTTATCACAAACGGCTCGGCAACTTTTGTCCCGACAATGAGTTTCTCTTGTGCGAATATTTCAACGGAAGCAGATATTGAATAAACGAATATCAAGCTGAGACAGAATATTCTTTTGGACAAATTTGTTCTCCATAATAAAAATAGAATCTTTGTTAGGAAAAAAACCAGCCTTGGACTGTTAAGTAAAGTAAAAATAATTCTTTCAGAAATATTGATATTGTTGTAACTTTTTAACCAATAATGAACAGCCCGGCCAATAACAATTCATCCTCTCTCAAATCACAGATTCTCTCTTTAAGCAAACCGTTCTGGATGGTCAACGTTATGGAAATGTTTGAACGTCTGGCCTACTATGGAACCAGAGTGGTTTTACCAATTTATATTGCTCAAGCAGATGAAATTGGCGGACTTCATTTTACACAAATAGATAAAGGGATAATATTTACACTTTGGGCATTGTTTGAGTCAATCACCCCAATGGTCTCGGGAGGATTTGCGGATCGCTATGGTTTCAAAAGAACAATCGGTGTCTCAGTAGCAATAAAAGTTTTGGGATATCTCTTGATGGCCACCCAACGTGAATTTTGGCCTTTTCTGATTGGATGTAGTGTATTAGCGATTGGAACAGCTATTTTTAAGCCGGGTGTACAGGGGACGATGGTTCATTCTTTAACCAGAAAGAATTCGTCGGTAGGCTGGGGTGCGTTTTATATGCTCGTAAATATAGGAGCCTTCCTGGGACCACCGGTGGCCCACTTCCTTTATGGTATTTCCTGGTCGGCCGTTTTTTATGGATGTGCTGCTTTGGTCTCGCTCAATTTCCTGGTGTTGCTTACATATGACGATGTGTCAGTTGAATCAAATGAAAAATTTAATCCCCTCGGCATTTTGAAAATGACATTGAAAAATTTGGCCGATAAAAAAATTATTTTCTTCATAATAATTATCTCCGGTTTCTGGTTAATGTTAATGCAGCTTTTTGATATGCTGCCTAATTTCATTGTTGACTGGGTAGATAGTTCAGAAATAGTTCACGATTTTAGTTTGCCAGACTGGATGCTTCAGCGCAACTCCAATCGAGGCGACCAGATAGCTCAAGAATGGTTAATTAATGCCAATGCTGCTTTTATTGTTGTCGGTGTTGTTTTTGTTTCATGGTTGGTCTCACGGATGAGCAGGTTGACAGCTATTACTATGGGAATCATGTCAGCATCAATTGGTTTAATGTTAGCCGGGTTCACAAACTCAGGCTACATTTGTCTGATGGGGATTTTGGTTTTTACGGTTGGTGAAATGCTTTGCTCGCCAAAATTAAATGAATTCATGGGTGTTATTTCGCCGAAAGGAAAAGAGGGACTATATCAAGGATATGTCCATATACCCAGAGGGATAGGCCAGGCAACTGGTGCTTACTTCGCGGGAATTGTCTATGGAAAAATGGGCGACAAGGCAAATCTGGCTTTGGATTATCTCAAAAATAACTATGACATAACCGGTGTCGAACGAACCGAAGCTATGAATAAGTTGATGGAAGTAACTCAGTTGAACGCCGTTGACGCTACCAACCTTCTCTGGGATCATAATGACCCCTATCAACTCTGGTATCCGTTTGCCTTAGTCGGGGTAGCATCAGCTGTTGGAATGTTTTTCTATGGCAGGTGGATCAGAAAAACTGATCAGGTTTAGTTTCGGAAACGAAATACAAAAGAGTGTGATGATTATTCAAGTGTTTGCCCATCAGTCAACCAGCAGAAACTGCCCCGCCCAAAGCAACAAGCAGTAAACCAATGACAACAGACTTTGGTCCTCTGTTTCCGTCTATTGAAATGCCGAAATAAAATGCTGTTTGCTTTTTTCTAATTGTGCCATAAATGTTTGGTGGTGAGACAAGGACTATTTCATCACCATCATATGCAATGCGGTCCATCTGTATAACTCCTGATACGCCACTTTTGCGACCGAGTGCTACCGATGACTCGGTTTATGTTCACAAGATATCCTGCATCGGAGGTGCTAATATTAACAAGAATAAAATTATGAATAGCCAATGGGGTACAAAACAAAACCGTTTTTGTTTATTAATATTCTTCATATTATCCCTTTCAGGCAATCAAAACTCTTCCGAGTTAACCAATTACGAAATAATCCGCAGTATTGTCAAGTCTCACATATCCGGAAGACTAAGCTCCAAATATAAAATCAGAATCTGCGGAATATCTTTCATAAATTATTATGTAACCAATTACATGGGAAGTGTGTCATTAATTGAGTGGATAAATATGTGTGCAAGAGGCGTCTGCGCAACTTAATGACGGGTTAATCGTAGTGATTAGAAATGACGAACTGGAAATAATCAGAAATTATCATAAACTTTCTAAAGGAGAAAAAGATGAAAAGAAATTCAATATTGATTGTCAGCCTTTTGCTAATCGGCATAACATCCTCAATTTTGGCAAAACCAGACCCGGCTCAGCTTAAAAAAGTAGCCAGTGGAATAATTGAAGCACTAAATACTCAAGATATCGAAAAACGCGGACGTTTTTTGAAAGAGCATTACATTAACGCAGACAGCGCCTCAGCCGTAGAACGATGGCAGGGACACTTAGTGCGGTTTTCGGAAGAATTAGGTGAGGTGATAATTCACAGCATCGACGTATCAAACCCGGCAGAATTGAATATATTGATTCGTGCGGCAAATCCTCGCACTGTCAGTCAGTGGAAAAATATTTCAGTCTATATGCATAATGAAAAAACTGATAAGTTCTTTTCGATGGGAATGAGGCCCGGAAGCGATCCGAGTGTCGTTCTGCCGGACAGACCGTTAACGACCAAAGAGATTGCAAAATATGTCGGCGAGTTTATAGATGACATGGTTGGGCGAGATGTCTTCTCCGGTGCGGTCTCACTGGCAAAGGACGGCAAACCCTTTTTTACCGGTGCTTATGGTAAGGCCAGCCTCAGGTGGGGAATAGACAACAAACTGGACACAAAATTTAATCTCGGCTCTATGAACAAAATGTTCACCGGGGTGGCAATATGTCAGCTGGTCTCACAAGGGAAACTATCGTTTGATGATCTGATAATCAAGCACCTTCCCGATTATGCGAACAAGGAAGTTGCCAACAAAGTCAAAGTTCATCACCTCTTGACCCACACTTCCGGAATGGGAAGTTATTGGGAGGCGTTGGACAATATGGATTGGACAGGACTTCGATCGGTAAAAGATTTTGCAGACTTATCGATAAATGATCCACTTGCTTTTGAGCCGGGCGATCGGTTTTCTTATAGTAATTCCGGGCCTTTGGTATTGGGACTGATTATAGAGGCAATATCAGGCATGGACTATCACGATTATATCCGCAAGCATGTCACTGGCCCGGCCGGAATGGTTAACACTGACTGTTATCATGCTGATGACGTTATCCCCAATCTTGCTCAAGGCTATTTTTGGAACGGTGAGACAAACTCTTTTCGAAGCAACACCTTTGCACACCCGGCACGAGGTTCTGCGGCCGGAGGCGGATTCTCAACGGTTGAAGACCTGCAGCGTTTTTCCAAAGCAATATATGACGGAACCCTGCTGTCCCCAGAAATGGTTGAAGTTTATACAACCGGCAAAGTAGAAATGGGACCGGGTGATAAGTACGGATATCTTATTGGCGACAGCCGCCGGGATGGGCACCGAACCGTGGGACATAATGGTGGAGCACCGGGAATCAGCGCGGACATGATAATATTCACTGATCTCGGAATCACAGTGACGGCCATGAGCAACTACGACTTTGCCGCCAGCGCTATTGCCTCCTATGCTACTCGCTTGATAACGCACGAGCGTCCACTTCCAAATTGAAAAGTCATCAAATAAAAAAGCAGGCTTAAACAAGCCTGCTTTTTCTATAACTATATTTAAGAATCAGATTTTATATTCGGTTGAAACGTTTTCTCCGTCCGGAGCCCTGACCTACAGATTTCTTTTTGTCAGGACGTTTCTTCTTGAATCTTGACCAGAAAGCATTTTCACTGTTGGAATTATTCTGATTGAAATCACCCTGATTTGATGTAGTCTGTCTTGAATCTGTTCGTTTCCTGGAGAATTCATTGGAGCCTTTTTTCTTGAAGCTATTTCTCCTTGATGAATGTTTTGTTGAATATTGTTGCCTGTAAGGCTTTTTATCATGTGGAGTTCTGTTTTTCATTCTTGATTCTTCGGCTTCTTTAATAAGAAGTTTCTCAGAAGGCAAATCAGGCAGAGCAGAAGTTGTCAATTTTGTTTTCATGAATCTTTCAAGCGCGCTGATTGCTCCTAAATCAGTGGCAGTAGCGAAAGAAATAGCGTGACCGGTTTTTCCGGCGCGGCCGGTGCGACCGATTCGATGAACATAATCTTCTGAGTTAGCCGGCATATCGTAGTTGACCACCAGTTCTATTCCGGTGACATCAATTCCTCTTGAGGCAATATCTGTTGCAATGAGGACTTGAAATCTTCCTTTCTTGAAGCCATCCAAAGCTTTTTGCCTTTGTCCCAGAGTTCTATTGGAATGAATTTCTGAACAGGCAAAACCCATATCATTTATTTTTATGGCCAATTGTTTGGCCATCCGTTTTGTTCGGGTAAAAACAAGGACCGGGCCGGAACATTTTTTAACATGAAAAGCCAAGAGCCTGCTTTTTGCCTGATGTTTGATGAAAAATATCTCATGAGTAACTTCAACCGGAGTGGCCCCGGAACGATCAGTTTCAATGCGAGTTGGGTTTGCCATAAGTTTCTTGGCAATTGCTTCAATTTCTCCCGGCATGGTTGCTGAGAACAGCATTGTTTGATATTTATCAGGCATTGACTTTATTATTTTCTTAATGTCAGGAACGAATCCCATATCAAGCATCCGGTCGGCTTCATCCAATATGAAAACTTCTACATTATCAAGATTGAGAGTTCTTCTTTCTAAATGATCCATGAGTCTTCCGGGAGTGGCAATAATAATACGAGGATTCTTTTTGAGAGCGTTCCGCTGCAATGACATGGAAGCTCCCCCAATCAAAACCGTCGAACGAATATTTACCGAGCGGCTAATTGTGCGAATTGATTCATCTACCTGAATTGCCAGCTCACGAGTCGGTACCAAGACAAGCCCGATGCCTCTTTTCATTCTTGACAGACGTTGTAACATAGGAATTCCAAAAGCCAAAGTCTTGCCGGAACCGGTCTGGGCGATGGCAATAATATCTTTTCCTGAAATGCCAATTGGGATTGCTTCTTTTTGAACAGGAGTAGGATCGGTGAAGTTAAGTCGGTCGACTCCGTTCATTAATTTTGGGACTATCCCCAAATCATAAAATCCGTTCTCTGCTGGTTCACTCTTTTTGCTGCTTCTTCTGCCATAACTCTCAAGTGGAGTTTCATTTATTTGCTGGTTTAAATTCAATTATTCTTCTCATTGTTTAAAGTTTAGTAGGGGGTAATAATCCGTTGATATAATAAACCTCATAAATAATAATTGTCAAGGAAAAGAATCTACAAGATTAAAATCGGTTTTTGGCTCAAGAAACGGCTTTTCAGTGAGCAGGGAACAAATTGTAGCCCACGACAGTATATACGAACACAAAAAAAAGTCAGGACAAAAAATCCTGGCTTTTTCTGATTTATATTTTCTGGAATAATTACACAGTCATTCTTGGTGTCAAAGAAGAGGCGCTTTCGTCGATGGCCAGTTGTTTTTTCTGGGTTCGTTTGCGGTCATCAAAATCCAAAATCGTTTTTCTGACCCGAATAGACTTTGGAGTAATCTCTACCAGTTCATCTTCTCTTATCCACTCCATGGCCTGTTCAAGAGTCATCTTGCGGCGGACATCCAATTTAACGCCGATATCTTTTGTTGATTGACGATGATTGGTCAGGTTTTTCTTTTTGGTGGGGTTGCAGGTCATGTCCATGTTACGCGCATTTTCTCCAACAATCTGGCCCACATAGATTTTTTCTGTCGGCTCAATAAAAATTACCGAGCGCTCCTGCAGTCCTTCCAGAGAATAGGCCGTGGCCGGGCCGGTTCCGATACTGATAACCGAACCTCTGTTTCTGGAAACAATATCACCGCGCCAGGGACCATAACCTACCAAACGGGAGGCCATTATTCCAAGACCACGGGTGTCGGTCAAAAATTCTGTTCGGTATCCTATCAACCCACGGGTTGGGATATCAAATTCAATTCTGATAGTGTTGGTGCCGGCGTTGTCAACTGATCTCAACTCACCTTTGCGCTGGGCAAGTTTTTCAATGATGATTCCCTGATATTCTTCGGGAACATCAATAAGAAGCTGTTCCATTGGCTCGGTAACATTTTCATTTTCATCAAGACGGGTGATGACCTCCGGGCGGGAGATGCAGAACTCAAGTCCTTCGCGGCGCATCTCTTCAATTAGGATGGCCAGATGAAGTTCTCCGCGTCCTGAGACTTTGAGTCCATCGGCTCGGCCTATGTCTTCCATGCGGAGAGCTACATTCACGCGAAGCTCTCTCTCCAGTCGTTCTCTCAACTGACGGAGCATAATAGCCGTGCCCTCCTGTCCTGAGAAAGGTCCGTTGTTGACCAAGAAAAACATTGAGAGAGTTGGCTCTTCAATTTCAAGCGGCTTTAGGGCATTGCTTGTGTCCTCGTTCTTAGAAAAAGTATCACCGATACCAATCTCCGGCGGGCCGGCCAGCCAGACAATATCACCGGCCGTAATTTCTGTGGCTTCCACCCGGGTCAGTCCGCGGGTTGTCCACATGTGGGTGCTTTTTACTTTTGAGGTAGAGTCCAGCTCCCAGTCTTTATTTTGCGATCTTTTGTCTTTCAGTTTTGTGATCATGCGGGTGAACTCATCACCTATTTTCAGACTGCCTCGCAAAACCCTTCCGCAGGCAATTTGACCAATATAATCATTCCAGTCAAGTGAACTGACCTGCATCAAAAAATCACCATCCTGATCAACGGCGGGCGGTGGAACTTCGTCAATTATTTTCTGAAATAAGGGAGCCATGCTCTTTTCGTTCTTGTCGCTCAACTCGTTGACAAACCAACCGTCAAGTCCGGAACCATACACCACCGGAAAATGCGCCTGTTCATCGGTGGCACCCAATTCTATAAACAGGTCAAAAGTTTTGTTGAGAGCAAAATCCGGGCGGGCGTTGGGGCGGTCAATTTTGTTGACCACAACTATCGGACGGAGACCGAGTTTTAAGGCGCGCATCAGCACATAACGGGTTTGCGGCATGGGCCCTTCGTTGGCGTCCACCAAAAGCAGAACCGAGTCAACCATTGACAGCACCCGTTCAACCTCGCCGGAAAAATCGGCATGACCGGGCGTATCAATTATATTTATCAGGTAATCATTCCACGAAACGGTGCAGTGTTTTGACCGGATTGTAATTCCGCGTTCACGCTCTAAGACGTTGTTATCCATCAGGCGCTCGGCCACATCCTGGTTGTCTCGGAAAGTCCGGGTTGCTTTAAACACAGAATCAATAAGGGTAGTTTTGCCGTGGTCAATATGGGCAACAATGGCCAGATTTCTTATATGAGCAATATCAATCATTCTTTTTTAATTCTCTCTTTTTCTTTCAGAGCAAACTTATTTGCTTTTTTTAATATCGAAAACTGCCACCAGGGGCAAAATTCTAAGTTTTTCAAATCAGAACTATCTTTTCAAACACTCTACCGATTAAACTTTCAGGGGATAATCACGCAGAAAGGGCACAAAACCCTTGTTTTTGTTGTCGGCAATTCGGCATAGACCGAAGAGCAAACTTGTCAGCCCTCTTTTTGGCTGCTTGCAGCCCTCTTTTGGGCTGAAAAAATACCGAACAGATATTGACTGCCCGGCAAATAACATAAGCTTGTCAATTATAGGGTTTTATATAAAATTGTCAACACAATTTTTCCCTATTGAATTATATCAATTCTATGCTAAATATGTCAGTTTTTGAGGGGATTTGGAATAGTAGGAAGGGGAAAATTTTAAGTATAATAAGTACAAAGTAGATTTATCCAAAAACTTAATTTCTTTGGTATCATTTGGTTCACTTATATCATCAAGATCAACATTTTCTTCAATTTCCTTAATATCTTGAAAATCTTTGGACAAAGATTCAACATAATCCGAGATTGACTCTCCGGCTTCAAATTTCTTACCAATTTTACAATCCAATATTTGTTCAATAAAATGACCCCATCTCATGACGTCCGGTGACGTTGCCAATGATTGATTTTTTTTGTTATTATTGGCGTACCAGAATTCGAATGGTTTTGAATTTTTAGTCGGATGCCAAAACAAACAATGACTTAACGATACAGAGCGAAATTTTCTGTTTATAAACGTAGGCAAGCAAAAGAATATTTCTGAATGATTTACTACTTTAGCAAATTGACCTTTTGGACTATTTAACGACCATTTTAGTCTATCATAAGTAACCGTCGACTGAGTTATTTTTGCTTTAAATAGTTTCGGCCTCTTAAATTGCAATCCAACGAGTTTTCCGTCAAACTCCAATACTTCATCACTCGGCCATGTTTTCTCTAATTTTGGGTTAATTGCCCATATATCATATGCCAAATTTATGGAAAGAAAATATTCTTCAATTCCATTTATTATCCAAGCCTCATATTCTCGTTCTAACGGAAATGCTCGGTAAGTGTCTAGCAATTTATTGATCATGTTTCATTTCCAAGAATTCCTTTAGTAGTATAAGTTCAACATATCATTTTCCTAAGATTACAACATCATTAACCTTAATGGACTCGATTCTGTTAAAAGAATCATAAGTAATAGTGCTATCCCAATAAATTGATTTGTCTGATGGTAACCAAAAGAAGGCTTCCTTGAATCTCTCAATTGGTGTTAATGGAATGACTTTTGAATGGTAAAGTTTCTCAATCTTATTTCCCTTAAATCGTATAAAATTCTTGAGAAGACTTCCATTACTAAAGTACGAAGTATACTCAGAAGACCCCTCTGCATCGTCAAATTCATACTTCGTACTATCAATTCCTAAGAGCCCGCCCCAAGGTAAGTAGTCATTAAATGCTCCGTTCCAACCATCTTGCGAAATCGAAATGTCCAAATCAGCTGTTTTCTCCCCATATCTACTCCACTCAACCCATTTGTCAATCGGATTTCCATCTACATACTTTCCTTGCAGTTTAATTTGCTCATTATCATAATAGGAGATGTAATTTCCGTGATATGTCCCTCTAGTGAAATTAAAATCATTTTCAATTTTACCGTTATCAAACCAAGACTTATAGTTGCCATCACCTGTACCTAAGTAAAAGGATCCTTGACTGCGTTTTTCTCCATTGGAATGCCATTCTTGAAATGGTCCGTGCTTCACGTAGTTGCCTACGGAATCCATTGTTACACCCCATTCTGATTTAATTTGGCCATTATAATATTCATCTGTCCTAGTTTCCAAAATGGGGTATTTGTCACATGCAACAAGACATGAACAAACAACAATTGAAAAAGTCACTTTCATAGTATTTATCACATTCATATCATTTTTCCTGCTCTCTACAAACTAACTTTAATCTCGCCTGTACTCATAGATATATTAGTAGATTATTGGGGGGGAGTCAAGCTGTGTGAGGCTGTATTCTCAGTTTGACGGCCTGAATAAACTGAAACAATCTGCCCCATATTTCGTAAGCAAATACATGAAGAAGTTACATATACTTTATCCTCTAACAATCGTAACAATCGCCATATTTCTAACCGCAAGTTTCAGCCCTGTTCAAAGCCAGATTCCGGACAAATTTGAGAACCTGAAAGTCCTGCCAAAAGATATTACAAAACCGGAATTGGTTGGCAGAATGAAAAAGTTTACGGCCGCCCTGGGATTAAGGTGCGTCAATTGCCACGTGGGCGATGCCAAAATTGGATTCTCAAGTTTTGATTTTAAATCGGATGATAAAGAACTCAAAGTCAAGGCACGGTTTATGTTGGGAATGGTTGAGGCAATCAACAGCGACCTTCTGGCCAAACTTGATATGTTCGGTAAAGAGCGGGTTAAGGTTGAATGCATGACCTGTCATCGGGGTCAATCA
This sequence comes from Candidatus Zixiibacteriota bacterium, assembly GCA_022570975.1. Lineage (GTDB taxonomy): Bacteria > Zixibacteria > MSB-5A5 > GN15 > FEB-12 > JACZYS01. The sequence continues at coordinate 10,455 of JACZYS010000047.1, forward strand.
AAACCAATCCTTATTGGTGACGCTCTTATGACCGCCTATGATAACGGCGGAATTGACACTCTGACAGCAAAGTTCAGAGGCCTTCGCGACAGATATTATGGCACCCATACTTATGATTTTGGAGAGCGGGTTCTCTCTCGCATCGGTGCAACACTGGAAGGTCTGGGTGACATGCCTGCCGTTTTACGGGTTTTGAAAATGAACGCCGAGTACTTTCTGGAGTCATCAACAAACTTTGCCCAAATTGCTTTTGCCTATCTGGAATTGGCCGACACAACCAGTGCTATAGAAAATCTTGAGACGGCCATAAAACTCTCACCAAATGTCTCGTGGTTAAAGATGCAGCTTGAGAAGATAAAAGGGGAGGCAGAGTAGATAATTATATCTACCACTAATGAGCGTGTCTGATTCCTTTGCCAACTAAGATATAGTTGACCGGAAAGGCGGCAATGAATCCAGCGACTAATGCCAGCGTCATTCCTGCCCAAAATAACCAGCTGGTGAGTCCAGCAGCCATCACGCCGGGTGTGTAAACTTCTATCAGCACTTCGGCGGTTTCCATGACTAAGATACTCAATCCTTCGGCTATCAAGACCTGACGGATAGCATCCTTTAGTCGAAATTGTGCTTTGAGAAGAGGAATGAGTCCAAGAGCAAATCCAAAAACAAATCCAAGGCTCACGGCCAGGACAAGAGTCTGAACATTTGATAGAGCAAGTGCCGTCCCAATGACTACACCAACCACTTCGCCTATGCCACAGCCTAAGAGACAATGAACGGTTGCACTTGTTGCCAGCTTAAACTTTTCGCTAGTCGTGGGAGGTTTGGTATGTTCATGATTATGATGATTGTTTTCCATGAGTTTCTCCTCAATTAAGTCAAAAAATCTACAAAATTAATTGGCCGAACGTCTCCGACAAGCCTGAAACTTTATTAACGAGACAATAGTTTATTGAAATTGATAATCCCAATAGAGTCCTTCAATCAATTGCCTCCCGAGACGTAAAAAGAGTACAATTAGTTAATATTGTATTTAGAAATTTGACTTTCCATCTTTAGCCCATGGATATTCCATCCATTTTGCTATTCTCTCGGCTTCTTTCATACCATTTATCTTGGAAATAAGATACAGTGAAGCATCTATCCCGGAACAGAGACCTCCAGAGGAAATAAGTTTACCGCTGTCTACCCATTTGCGACCGCTTACAATCTTTGCATTGGGTTGGAATTTTTTCAAATAATCCAGATAGCCATGATGAGTTGTGGCCGCTTGGTTTCCAAGCAGCCCTGCTTTTGCATATTCAATTGATCCGCAGCACACTGTCAGAATGAATTTAGAAGTTTTTGAAGTTTTTCTCAGCCACTCGACCTCATCGGGATCGCTGGCTTGATCGAAATCGCGACCACCTGGGATTACCAGAATCTCAATTTCGGGATGATTTGCGAAGTTGAATGACGGTATGAGTTTTTGACCTGAAGAGGTTTTTACAGGTTCTGAAATTTTTGCAACTGTAAACACGTTGAAACTTGCCTGATCAAAGACCTCCAAAGGTGCTGCAAAATCCATTGTTTGAACATCATTGAAGATGAAAACAGCTGTGTTAATATTATTTTTATTCATAGTTACCAATATCTAACGAATCCTTCTTAGTCTACAAACTCATTATATTGACTGTCTGCATGGCAAAGGATTTGTTACTTTTGCATTACTAAATATATATGAAATTATTCTAATTACAATCACATTATTCTTATCGTTTTAGCATTGAAATTGATCAAGTAGAGTTTGAGTTTTCTTGGACTACTCAGTGCCCTTCAGGGCAAGGCGCGAAAGCCAATCTGCAAGATCAGCATTATCGATAAATGACCAAGTATGTGGTGATGAGTTTTCACTCATACCGGAACGCTGTTGCCAGGAGGTTATTAGCTCGGCATCTTTGTTACCGAGTATCTTCAGTTGATTAATCAGTCCCGCTTGATCAAGCGAATTCATGGCGTAATACGACTTTCGACGGTTGTCAATCCACCAATTCACATCCGGCTCATGATATGCTCGTATTGGAAGACTCGAGAATCTGACTGCATTGCCCCCACTTGGCGCCGAATATGAGTACGGCGAATACTTAACGTACGCCTTGTGAGCTTCGTCAGGATTCCCGGATAAGTTTTGCTCTAAGAGGTAGGTTACTCAGCGACCCTCATCTTCTGCAGCCCAATGAAATCCAAGATTTGCCGCCTTTTTCTCAGCTTTCCAAAGTCGCTCCATATCCAACGGAGAATCTACTAAAACCACTCCAAACGCTTTAAGCCAATACATTTCGTTTTCACTAAGAAAAGCAGCGAAGCGTAACGCACGTGTTCCTCCAAGAGAAAGCCCGGCGAAGAATATCGGAATGTTTTTCATGTTATGAGTTTCCAATATTTCCTGTATGTGGGTTGCAGCCCATTCCATTGTTGTATCATCGAAAAAGAAGTCAAGAGGATTAGCAGTCGCGACATGCATAACAGCCAAATCTCGTTCGAAAACTTCAAAATCAAATGAGCCAGAATCCGGTGCAGTTTCACTCTTACCCCGCTGAAAAAATACTACAACTCCAATAGGTGTCACCCCTTTATGAGGGACTAACAATGTATGGCCACGCTCTGTCATGTTTATCAACCGATTAGGTTCAGAACCTATTCGAAGCGTTTCTCTAACAATCGTGTATTGCTCCGATAGAATGTGACCGCTATTGGCTGCAACTAGACTAACCGGGCACAACATAAACATCATTATTCTAAGTGTGTGTCTCATGTCATATATTAGTATTTTATTGCAAATGATAACAGTTAGTTCTTGTCAAATAGTTTCTTAAATTAAGTCAGATCTTTTTCCTCACCATTGGTCAAGTAATTATATATAGCTTACTAAAATTTCTGCCCTGAAAAAATTTCGAGGATGTAGGCTCTTGAATAACTTAGGTATACAATAAATGGCGGAGGAGGTAGGATTCGAATTCTATATGAAAAGTAATTCATTCAATCACAACAACATACATCGTATCTCTTTGAACAGCATATAATTAGGATTATGATAGATTGTGATGTTTTTTAGTTTTTTTTGAAAGTTTTTGATGTTTTTTGTATACAAAATGGCACAAATCTGGCACAAGGAATGTGGACTAGTATGAGTATTATCAGTGTTGAAGTCATTTTTTGGTTAAGAGTCTGATAAATTGTAATGATTATCGAATCTACTATTTTGCTTTATTCAGGAAAAGTAGATGAAATTTATTTGATTAATTTAAATGGCGGAGAGG
>JACZYS010000244.1 GCA_022570975.1 Candidatus Zixiibacteriota bacterium
TATTTTCATTAACAAACTTCCCTTTTTTATCTAACGGCTCACTGCAGGAAGCAATAAAATAACGGTCTTCTTCATCAGCAGAAAGATATACAATTTCATCTGTCACTTTGCCTTTGACAACTTTACGGTAAGGCGTTTCAATAAATCCATATTTGTTGACTTTGGCAAATGTTGCCAGTGACGAGATAAGGCCAATATTTGGACCTTCCGGAGTTTCAATTGGACATAAACGTCCGTAATGGGTATGGTGAACGTCACGAACTTCAAAACCGGCTCTTTCTCTGGTCAACCCGCCGGGGCCTAAAGCTGAAAGACGCCTTTTGTGAGTCAGTTCAGAAAGAGGATTGGCCTGGTCCATAAACTGAGAAAGCTGTGAAGAGCCAAAGAATGTATCAATTACCGATGAAACAGTTCTGGCGTTTACCAGTAACTGTGGGGTTACATTTTCCTGATCTTTTAATGAAAGACGTTCTCTAATGGTTCTGGCTACTCTGGTCAAAGCAACCGAGAACAGATTAGCTAAAAGCTCACCGACAGTTCTCACTCTTCTATTTCCAAGATGGTCAATATCATCGGTGAAGCCGGTATCATTGCAGAGGCCGACGAGATATTTTATAATTGCGATAAAATCATTATGATCCAAAACAGAGCTGTCCAGTGATGCATCCAACTGAAGACGCTGGTTGAGCATGTGTCTTCCAACTTCTCCCAAATCATATCTCTTTGTATTAAAGAAATATTTATCCAAAAGATTTTCAGCCATTTCTACCGAGGCCGGGTCACCCGGGCGAAGCAGAGAATAAATTTTGAGGAGGGCTTCTTCTCTTGATTTGGTCGGGTCTTTCTTGATTGTATTTATAATTACAAATACTTCACGTTTGTCTGTCTTTTTCACCACCGAAACAGACTTCAGACCAAGCTCCTTGAGCTTTAAATAGATTTCTTCCGTTATTTCATCACCGGTAGAATAAAGTATTTCGCCGGTTTCGCTGTCTAATACGGTTTCAGCTAGAATGCAGTCTTCAAATCCTGAGGCTTTTTTCCCTCTAAGGGACAGTTTTTCAACATCTCTAAAGAGGGATACCAGGTCTTCATCACTTGAATAACCAATTGCCCTCAAGAGAGTTGTAACAGGAATTTTTCTCTTGGCGTCAATATATATGTAAAGAATGTCATTTATATCGGTGCTGAATTCAAGCCAGCTTCCACGATAGGGAATTATGCGGGCTGAAAATAATCTTTTGCCGTTAGGGTGAATTTCGTCATCAAAAAATACTCCCGGTGAACGGTGAAGCTGGGATACGATAACTCTCTCAGAGCCGTTAATAATAAATGTTCCCCATTTGGTAATCAGGGGCATTTCACCCAGATAGACATCCTGCTCAATAATATCTTTAACTTCTTTAGCATAATGATTAACAGTATATTCCCTCTCACCTTTCTCCCAAGAACTAAAATATTCATCAGTATCGATTTTGGAAAAACCATCTTTTTCTAAAATTTCATCAACTTCATCAAAACAATTTTCGATAATTTCAACATATTTTTCAGCAAACTTTAAAGCGTCCCCCGTCAAATCATAATCACCAAAATTCTCATCAAACGGAACTGTAAATTCAACACCATTTTCAAATTTAAATACAGTATAATATTCTTCGGCTTCAACTGGCTCTAATTCGACTTTGTATTTCTGACATAATTCCTTCTTTCTAAGTTCATATCTTTCAACTGATTTCGTCCATGTATCAAGTATTTTTTCTTTATCTTTTATCATTTGAATTTTTTATGCTTCCATTTTAATCTTTCAAGCTTTTTCTTTAACTTCTTGACACTAATCAAAATATCTTCTAATAGTTCAGCTTCATCTTTTCTCATTTTTTCAACTCCTTCTCTCTACATTCTTCACAGTATTTACCTTCATCAACTTCTTTCTTATCACAGCAAATCATACAAAAATCTATCATTTTCTTTGTTTCCATTTCTTTCTTTTGGGTTTTTTAATATAATTCTCTATTTTTGATTCTGCAAGTTCTTTAAATCTTTCCAATTTTAAATTATCACTATTACGAACTCCCTTATACGAATTGAAACTGGATTTAATATTCCTATCCAGAAACCCAAAAGTGATTAGGTCTTTTAAAATTCTATACGATACATCATAACTCACATTTAAATTTTTCATAAGTTTCTCGGTTGTTACATAAGATGAATTAGTTTCTAACTCATTACAAATATAAACGATAGCTTTATTGAAAGATAACCATTTCATTCTATAATAAATTCTTTCATTAATTTTTTCAAGCAATTTACGGCTTGTTTGTCCCTTGCTTGTCCCTTGATTGTGGGTTGCTTGTGCCTTGCTTGTGCCTTGCTTGTCCCTTGATTGTGGGTTGCTTGTGCCTTGCTTGTGCCTTGATTCTTTCATTCTTTCATTTAATAACCCTCACTATTCCTTTTTATCGTCGGTAATTCTAAGTCGCCAATAAAAATATCTTCCTAATTTCATTCTCTCAACTAATTTTTCTTTTTTTAATCTTCTCAAATAATAATCTACATAATTAGAATTACAACCAGTTTTAAAAGCCAACTCGGTTTTCAGAACTCCCTCTTTATTCTTTAAATATTTTAATATTAGTTTTTCCTTATCCTTCAACTTCATTTTCATACACCCTTTTAAATTCAAAGATTCAATCCTTTATATATTTTGTTGTTACTGGCTTCACATCTAAATACTTTGGTTGGATATACAAAACTATTTAAACTATTTTCTCTTATTATTATTTATCAGGTTTCGACAACCGTTATCCAGAAAGATGGTTGAGGGTGACCCCGATAATAAGT